>CAUHBW010000027.1 GCA_959604115.1 uncultured Bilophila sp.
TTTCTCCAGAAAGGTTCCCCCTCCCTTCCCCAATCTTCTCTCCCCGCTATGCTTCCTCAAAAATCTTCCTCAATTCGTCCTTCTCGGAGGTGAGGCCGAGGGCGAGCATGAGCTTGAGGCGGGCCTTGACGGCGCTGGTTTCGCCGCCGAGGATGGCCCCGGCGTCCTTGAGGGTCTTGGCCCCGCCCTCGTAGCCGTACACGTCGAGCACGCGTCCGGTGTGCGTCCGGGTAGTGACGACCACGGGAATGCCCTTGGCGATGGCCCGGCGGATGCCCGGCATAGCCGTGGGCGGCACGTTGCCGCGCCCGAACCCTTCGATGATCAGCCCGCGTACCCCGCGATCGGCCAGAAAGTCGATGAGGAGGGAATCCGAACCGCTCGCAAGCTTCACGAGATGCACGGCCTCCACGAGATCGGCGGGGCGGAGGGTTTGCCTGCCCAGCGGCTCGCGCCGGAAGACGATCCGGTCGGCGTCCGCATAGCCGAGCGGACCCCAGAAGGGCGACTCGAACGTCTTGACGCTCGCGGAATGGGTCTTGGTCACTTCCCGTGCGGCGTGGATTTCGTCGTTCAGAACCACGAGAACGCCCTTGCCCCGCGCTTCGGGCGCGGCGGCGACCCGCACGGCGTCCAGCAGGTTGATCGTGCCGTCATAGCTTACGTCCGTGCCCGAACGCATGGCCCCGGTTACGCAGACCGGCTTGTCGCTCGCATGCAGGAGATCGAGCAGATAGGCGGTTTCCTCCAGCGTGTCCGTGCCGTGCGTGACCACCGCGCCGAGCACGTCGTCGTGTTCGAGCGCCTCCGCGATGATGCCGCCAAGCTCGAACATGAGCCGGGGCGTCATGTGGGGGCTCGGCACGTTGGAGAATTCCCGTACCTCGACGGGGCAGACGTCGCGCAGTCCGGGAACGGAATCCACCAGCTCCTCGCCGCCGACGGCGGGGACGACCCCGAGTTCGGGATCGAACTTCATGGCGATGGTGCCGCCGGTGGTCAGAATGAGCACTTTTTTGTCCATGACGGTATCCTTGTGTGGAGAGGGACGCCGTGGCGACATCCCGTCTTTTCAACCTTATACGCAATGCGGAGCCGTGCGGTACTCCGCCCGCGTCCCGAAGTTTACAGGTTGAAAAACGAGGCGGCGAGCATTCCGCCCGCCGTCTCGCGGCGCGGATTCCGCCGAAAAGCGCGCTTTTCGGCGGAATGAGCCTCTGTGAAACGTTTCAAAGGAAATCCGCTAGGCCCCGTAATAGGACTTGTACCACTCCACAAACTTGCCGACGCCGTATTCCACGGTCGTCCGGGGCTGGAAGCCGGTATCCGCGATAAGATCGGAAACGTCGGCCCATGTTGCCTCCACATCGCCGGGCTGCATGGGCATGAGGTCGCGGATGGCCTTCTTGCCGAGGGCGTTTTCCAGCGTGTCGATGAACGTGCCGAGTTCGACGGTGTTGTTGTTGCCGATGTTGTAGATGCGCCACGGCGCGGTGCTGGTGGAGGGATTGGGCTTGTTGCCGTCCCAGTCCGGATCGGGCTGCGGGATACGGGCCATGACGCGCATCACGCCTTCGATGATGTCGTCGATGTACGTGAAGTCGCGGCGCATCCTGCCCTCGTTGAACACCTTGATCGGCTCTCCGGCGAGGATGGCGCGGGTGAACAGGTACAGGGCCATGTCCGGGCGGCCCCACGGCCCGTAGACGGTGAAGAAGCGCAGGCCGGTGGCGGGGAGGCGGTACAGGTGGCTGTAGCTGTGGGCCATGAGCTCGTTGGCCTTTTTGGAGGCGGCGTACAGGCTGACCGGGTGGTCCACGTTGTCGTGCACGGAGAAGGGCATGGCGGTGTTCATGCCGTATACGGAGCTGGAGGAGGCGAACACGAGGTGTTCGACCTTGCCGTGGCGGCAGCATTCCAGCAGGTTCCCGAAGCCCACGAGGTTGGACTGGACGTAGCTCTTGGGATTGATGAGGCTGTAGCGTACGCCCGCCTGCGCCGCGAGGTTGACCACATGGGTGAACGCGTTGCGGCTGAACAGCTCCTCCAGCGCGGCGTCGTCCGCGAGATCCGCGAAGGCGAAGGTGAAGCCGGGCAGCCCTTCAAGCTGCGCGAGACGGTCCTTCTTGAGCTGGACCGAGTAGTAGTCGTTGAGATTGTCGATGCCGACGACGGTGTGCCCCTCGGCGATCAGGCGTCTGGAAAGATGGAATCCGATGAATCCGGCCGCGCCGGTAACGAGAACGTGCATAGGATGCTCCGGTATGGTTGATTGCTGCAATCTGGGGAAGGAACCCCGTTCCGTCTTTTCCCGACACGTTCGACCGACGGGAAAGTTGCGCGAGTGAAGTTCCGGTGTTCGGACGCCGTGTTCCGGGATGTGTTCCTTGTCCCCATTCGGCTCGGCCCGCCATCCGAAGGCGGAACCGGCATCCGTTCCGAACGCTTGGGAGGAAGAGGATGGGGTGGGAGAGGTTCCCTTTCCCTGTTATCTTCCGGTGATAAGCGCCTTCAAAAACGTGATGAGCTGCGCGTAACGCTGCGGCTGCCCGATGAGGTCGTCGACGTGCGGGGTGACGACGAAACGGCGGCCTCCCACGATGCTCGGCAGCAGGGGGGACAAGCCGTCGAGCCCCAGTTCGGGCGGGGCCTGTCCGCACATGAGGATGACGCTCTCGGGGTTGAGCACGGAAACGCCGCTCAGGAAGAGGCGCGCGTCCACGGACTGTTCCGATTCTCCCTCGCCGTAGGGATAGCGGTTCAGGGGCCAGAAGGCGTGGCTGCCTTTGGGCAGGGCCATGTCTCCGAGCAGGCGGCGCAGAAAGGCCCGGTGCGCGGCGTCGGCGTCGCCGCCGAGGTCCCGGCTGAGGGACGGATAGGTCCAGACCAGCGAGGGGCGGGGCGGCGTTTTCTTGAGGAGCGTCCGCCAGTAGACGGGCCACTGATCCGGCGGCAGGGCGTCGTCCCGCAGGGGCCGCACAGGCCTTGGGGCGGGTTCCTGAACGGGCTCCTGAGCGCGCGGCTCGGCGGGGCGGGGCGGAGGCGACGCGACGGGCCGGGCGGGAGGCTGCCGCCGTTCCGATTGCATCGGGTCAGGCCGCATCGAGTCGGGCTGCGGCAGGATTTGCCGCGCCGGTTCGGGCTCGGGGCGCGCCAGCAGACGTTCCCTGACCTCGTCGTCGAGGAGCAGGTACGTTATCCCGGCCTGCCGCCACGGACGGAAGGCCGGAGCGATGTTCAGCGGGACAGGAGCCACGAGAGCAGTCTCCACGCGACGCCGGTTTTGGACAGCCGCGTCCAGCGTTCCTCGCGCCCGGAGGCGTCGGTGACGAACACCGTGTTGTCGGACATGCCGAAGCCGTCCCGGATGAGGTTCCCCACCACCATATCGGCATTTTTGGAAATCAGCTTGCCGCGCACGGAGTCTTCGAGGTTTTGCGATTCGGCGGCGAAGCCGACCACCTTCTGATCCGGCCTGCGGGCTGCGGCGAGGGTTTTCAGAATGTCCGGGTTGGGCGCGAAACGCACGTCGAAACCGTCCGGCGCGTCACTTTTCTTGAATTTCCTGTCGGCGTGCTCCGCAGGGGGAATGGGCGAGAAGTCGGCGACGGCGGCGGTGAAGACGCCCGCGTCGCAGGAAGGCCACACCGAAGCGGCGGCGTCCAGCATTTGCTTGGCGGAACCGACGTCGTGCCGGACGATTCCGGCGGGCAGCCACGGCGTCCCCGGTCCGCAGACCGCCTCGACCGTCGCTCCGCGCAGCCACGCCGCCACGGCCACCGCCGCGCCCATCGTGCCGGTGGAAGGATTGGTCCAGAAACGCAGGCCGTCCCAGTGCTCGCGGGTGGGGCCGAGCGTGACCATGAGCCGTATGCCTTCCATGTCCTGCGGGGCCAGCGCGCGCAGCCCGGCGAGGTGGATTTCGCGCAGGTCGGCGAGGCGTCCCTGTCCCTCTTCGCCGCAGGCCGTGCGCCCGCAGCCCGGTTCCACCACGGCGCAGCCGCGCGAACGGAGGGTCGCGACGTTGGCCCGCGTGGCGGGGTGGTTCCACATGGCGGGGTTCATGGCGGGGGCGATCACGAGGTTGCCCCGGAAGGCGAGGGCCTGACAGGCGAGCAGTTCGTCGGCCTGTCCCTGCGCCAGCCGGGCGATGGTGGCGGCGGAGGCGGGCGCAATGACCATCGCCTGCGCGACCTGTCCCGGTTCGAGGTGGGCGAAGGGCGTGGGGGCCTGCGGATCGTCGAACGCGGCGGTGTAGACCGGAGCCGCGCCGAGAGCCGTGAAGGTCAGCGGCGTGATGAATTTCTGGGCCGAGGGCGTCAGCGTGGCGCTCACGGCAAGGCCCGCGTCCTGCCACCCGTGGACGAGGTCCGGGGCGCGGTAGGCGGCGACGGACCCGCATACCCCAAGGTGCAGGCGGGTTCCGCCGACGTCGCGAAAGGCGAGGTGCGCGTCCATTACTGGCTCAGTCCCTGCTGCTGCACGCCGCCGGACGCGCCGCCGGAACCGTTGCCGGGCGTCAGATAGAAGGAGGGGGTGGAGCTGCCGCCCGCGTCGGCGCCGGAGGACGGCATGCCCGTCGCGCTGCCCATGGTCGGCAGGACGCCGTCCGCGAGGCGGGTCATGGCCCAGATTTCCATCGCGGCGGTGGTGGTCTGATCGTAGTAGTAGATCACCACGTAGCGGTCACCCTTTTCGTACAGGTGCATGGTCTTGGAGCCGATGGCGGCGCCGCGCAGGTTCCAGCCCTGACGGTTCATGTTGAGGATCATGGCGTTGGCGAGGGAGGGCTTGTCCACGCGGCCCTCGACGGTGATCAGGCCGGTCTTGGTGCCGTCCTGCGCCACGGAAATCAGGCTGCGTTTGGCGTCCACGGACATGTCGCGGGGAATCGGCACGTCGGGGAACTGGTCGAAGTAGACTTCGCTCCCGTCGGAGGATTTGCTTTCGAACGGATTGGAAATATTCAGCTCCGCGCAACCCGAAAGGGGCAGCAGGGCGCAGATGAGCAGGAGGCAGTACAGAGCACGCATGGGAAACTCCTTCGTCATGGCGGTGTCCGGGAACTCCCGGCTTTTTGTTCATAGCCAATCTTGGCGTGATGCGCAAATAGAACGGACGCTCGTCGTCCGCCTCCGCGAATCTCCCGGCATGGCTGCGGGAACGCCGTCGCTGCCCCGAACGTCTCCCGAATTTTGTTCTCACATATGCCCGGCGCGAAACGTTCTCGCCCGACGGACCGCCGCTCCGACATCCGGCATGCCTCTCTTCAAACTCAGAAGCCATGCCGGGGAGTGACCGGTTTCCTTTCGATCCAGCCAGACCCGACGGACAGCGGCGGCCCATCGCTTTCTCCACATCCGCGAACAGGGATTCGATAAGGACAAACGTCTTTGAAGGAGGAGCGGGAGGGTTGGAGGGGGAGGGAAACTTTCTCCAGAACGTTTCCCTCCCCCTCCAATCTTAATCCGTCAGGATACCCAGTACCGGATCAGGGCCACGGTGCCCATGCCCACGGCGAGGGCTCCGAAGAGGCTTCCCTTCTTGTACCAGCAGATGAGCAGGGTGGGCGCGGTGGCGATGAGGAACAGGTTGTCCCCGGCGAGATTGAGCCTGCCGTCGGCGAGCAGCAGCTCGGGAGCGACCAGAGCCGCGAGCACGGACACGGGCACGAAGGACAGCCAGCGCGTCAGCAGCGGCGGAAGCTCGCGGCCCGCCAGCAGCGTGACGGGAATCACGCGGGGGATGAGGGTCACGAGACACATGCCGACGATGCAGAGAACGAGATCGATGTTCATGCCTTTTCCCTCAGCGCGTCGATGTTGCGGTCGCGATGGGTGACGAGCAGCGCGCCGATGGTGGAGGTGACGACGCTGGCGATGATGACGTTCCAGCGGCCCGTGCCGCACAGGGCGAGGACGACCGACAGCAGGCCGGCGAGCAGGGCCGCCAGCATGTACAGCCGCTCCTTGCACTGCGGGACGAGCAGGGCGAGGAACATGGCGGGCAGGGCGTAGTCGAGGCCGAACAGCTTGGGATCGGGCAGGAAGTCGCCCGCCACCGCGCCGATGAACGTGCCGACGATCCAGCCGGAATGCGACGTGAAGTTCGCGGCGTAGACCAGCGGCAGGCGGGCCTTTTCACCCGTGGCCATCGCGGTGCTGTGCATGGCGAAGACCTCGTCCGTGAGCCCCCAGCCGATGATGAACTGCTGAAGGCGCGTGAACGGCGCGAACCACGGGGCCACGGCGGCGGACATGAGCACGTGCCGCAGGTTGATCACGAACGTGGTGAACACGATGGAGAACACGGACGCGCCCGCCCCCCAGAGCCCCACGGCGATGAACTGCCCGGCCCCGGCGTAGACGAGCAGGGAGAAGAGTACGGCGTACACGGTGGGAATGCCGTTTTGCACGGCCAGCACGCCGTAGGCGAACCCGAGCGGCATGTAGCCCAGAAAGATGGGAAAGCCCCGCTGCACGCCGGTGAGGACGGCGGAGGCTTCGGCCCCGGACACGACGGATGATTCGGTGGTGTTCATGACAATTCTGTGGACGTTGCGGAAAAAGGGACGGGCAGGACGAAAAAACCGTGCACTTTCAACCCGTTCCCCGGAGACAAAAAAGGCCCCGGATGAGGCGAAGAGGGAAGATATATCGAAACGGGCGGGGCGTCCAGTCGTCCGGGAAGGAATCCGTCTCGTGCGGAACCGGGACGTTCGCAAGTGGATGTCGGCAAGGCCGCCGGGAATCCGTCGCTTGCCTCCCGGCGGGGAATGCGTCAAGACAGGCCATCCCCTCATTTCAAGGAACCGTTCATGCGCCCCATCCGCTTCATCCACGCCGCCGACCTCCATCTGGACGCCGCCTTTTCCGGGCTGTCCCGCGACGTTCCCGCCGATCTCGCGGAACGTCTGCGCGCCGCGACCTTCACCGCGCTCCGCCGCCTCCTCGACCTCTGCGAACGGGAACGCCCCGATTTTCTGCTGCTCGCCGGGGACGTGTACAATCAGGAGGACGCCAGCGTTTCCGCCCAGCTCGCCCTGCGCGACGGTTTCCGGCGGCTGGAGACGCTCGGCATTCCGGTTCTTCTCGTGCACGGAAACCACGACCCCCTGCCTTCCCGCCTGCGCGCCGTGCGCTGGCCCGCCAACGTGACCGTGTTCGGAGAACAGGTGGAGGCCGCGCCCGTTTTCCGCGGAGACGGGGCCGCGCCGATTGCGGTCGTGCACGGCGTGAGCCATGCCTCCGCGCGCGAAACCCGCGACCTCGCCGCGCTGTTCCGGCGCACGGACGAGCCCTGCCTGCATGTGGGCCTGCTGCACGCCGCGCCCGGCGACGCCGACGGGGACGCCCGGTACGCGCCGTTTTCACAGGAGGATTTGGCGACGGCGGGCATGGACTACTGGGCGCTCGGGCACATCCACGACCGTCGCGACGTCCGCGAGGAACCGCCTGCGGCCTATCCGGGCTGCACGCAGGGCCTGCACATCAACGAACCCGGCGAAAAGGGCTGTCTGCTGGTGACCGCCGAGCCGAGGGAAGGCGGGTATGCGTTCACCACGGCCTTCCGGCCCCTCGGTCCCGCCGTGTGGAAGACGCTGGAAGCGGATCTGGACGGCGTGTCCGCGCTGGACGAACTGGAAGTCCGCCTCCGGGCCGCGCTCGATCGGGCCGCCGCCGAGGTCTGGTCCGGCTGCGAAATGCTGCTGGTCCGGCTCCGGCTGCTGGGGCGCACGGAACTTGACGGCCTGCTGCGGCAGGGAACCGCCTGCGCCGAGCTTGTGGAACGCCTGCGCGATGAGGGGGACGGCGTGCCCCGGCTGTGGATCAAGGATATGGACGTGCGTACCCGTCCCTGCGTGGATCGGGAGGCTCTGCTGGAGCGCGAAGATCTGATCGGGGAGGTTTTCCGTCTCTCCGAGGCCGCCCGCACGGAACAGGGATTGCGGGATTTGCGTTCCGGGCCGCTGTCCGTCCTGTTCGGGCACAGCCGGGCCGGGAAGGCGCTGGACCCGCTGACGGACGACGAACTGGCCCGGCTGCTGGACGACGCGGAAAGTCTGTGCCTCGATCTGCTGGAGAACGACTGATGCGAATCCGCGCATTCCATATCGACACCTTCGGAACGTTGCGGGACGTGACCGTCGAGGGACTGCCCGACGCCGGAGCCGTATTTCTGGGCCGCAACGAGGCGGGCAAGTCCACCTTGCTGGATTTCTTCCGGTCCACGTTGACCGGCTATCCCCGTACCCGCGATGTCCGCGAGCGCGGCTACCTCGCGGGACATTCCGGCCTGCTCGGCGGCGGCCTGACGCTGGCGTCCGAGACGGCGGAAGGCGACATCCGGCTCGTGCGCCGTCCCAACGTCGCCAAGGGCGAGCCGTCGCTCACGGACGCGGAAGGGAACCCGCTGGACCCTGCGTTGTGGGAACGGCTGCTCGGCGGCGTGACCCGCGAGGTCTACGCCAGCGTGTACGGGTTCAGCCTGTCGGAATTGCAGTCTTTTTCTTCCCTGACCACGGAAGGCGTGCGCAACGCTCTGTACGGCGCGAGTTTCGGCATGGCGGGCCTGCGGTCGCCGGGTGCGGCTCTCAAGAAGCTCAATGCGGGCATGGAGGAGCTGTTCCGGGCGCGTGGAGCCAATCCCAAACTGTCGGCGGCCCTGCGCGACTGGGAGGACGCGCGCCGGGACGTGCGCCGGGCCGAGGAGGATGCCGTCCGGTACGACGCCCTCGCCGCCGAGCGCGACGTCCTGCGCGGACGGCTGGACGCCCTGCGCGGCGAACGCGGCGGGCTGGAACGTGAACGCCGTTTGCTGGAGCGGCGTCTCGGCGTCTGGGAACGCTGGGAAGAATGGCGGCTGGCGGGCGTACGGCTGGAACGGCTGGAACCCGTGCCCGCGACGTTTCCGCAGGACGGCCCGGCTCGTCTGGAACGGGCTCTGGAACGTCGGTCCGATGCGGAGCGCGCCGTGGAACTGGTCCGGCAGCGTCTGGAGCGCACCCATGAGGCGTTGGACGCCCGCGCCGTGGACGAACGGCTTTGGGGGTGCGGGGAAGCGCTGCGCGCGCTGGGCGGGCGTACGGCGAGCTGCCGCAACGCGCTGACGGCGATTCCCGGCCTGTGTGCGGATTTGGAGCGGATCCGGCATTTGCTGGTCCGGGAACTGGCCGCGCTCGGGCCGGAATGGACGGCGGAGCGCGTGGCGCGTCTTGAGCGTCCCCTGTCTCTGCGCGAGACGCTCGAAAGGCAGGCCGAGGAACGGCGCAAGGCGGCTTCGGAAACCGCGTCCGCACAGGCCGCACTGGATCGGGCGGCGGAGGAGGCCGACGCGCTCGGGGCGGAACGTCGGGAGCTGGCGGCGCGGCTGGCGGATTTGCCCGAACCGGTTCTTGATCTGCCCGAGGCCGAACGCGAACGGCTGCGCGAGGCCATGACGCGGGCCGATGAGGCTCGGCGTCGGCTCCCGGAAGCCCGCGAGGCGCTGGTCGAAGCGGAACGGGAGCTTGGGCGGGCGCTCGAACGCCTGTCTCTCGGGCGCGGGGATTGCGAACGGGTGTTGCCGGAGCTTGCCGCCGGTCAGGACGTCGTCGTGACGCTCGCTGCCGGGACGTTGCGGCGGGAAGCGGAGCGGAAGGAACGGGAACGGAGCGCGGCGCAGGCGGATGCGGCTCTGGAGGCCGAACGCGGGACGCTGGAACGGCTGCGCAAGAGCCGGACCGCCTGTCCGGATCGGACCGCCGTGGACGCGAAGCGCGCCGGGTTGCGGCGGTTGCGTTCCGTCCTGCCGCGGCTGGCGGCGGAGGAGGCTCGGCTTGTCGAAATCGAGGCTCGGCGCGTCGAGAATGAAAGTCTGTCGGGCACGGAATCGAGTCCCTTCATGATCGCGCTCGGCGGCCTGCTGGCGGTGTTCGGGATTTCCGGGGGACTCCTTCGGTGGCTTGGGGACATCCCGGCGCTGCAACTGGGGCGCGTCGTTCTGCCGCTTGGGAATTGGCTGCTGGGCGTGTTTTTGATCATGGGCGGGGCGTTCGTCTGGGCCGGGTTCCCGCGCCGCCGGTCGTCCGCCGTGGCTGCGGAGCAGGCGGAACGTCTTGAACAGCGGCGGGATGGTTGCGTGCGGCGGCTGGACGCGGAGCGGCGGGATGCGGCGGCGTTGTGCCGCGCGCTCGGGCTTGCGGACGCCAAGGACGCGACGCTGGACGCGCTTGAGGCTGAAACGGAGCGGGAACTTGCGGGGTGCGCCGCCGGGGAGCGTCTTGCCGAGGATATCCGGCGGCAGGAGCGGATCTGCGCCGAGGCCGAACGGACGGCGCGGGCCGCTCATGACGCTCTGGCTCAGGCCACGGAGGACGGGCTTGCCGCCGGGGATCAATGGCTGGCGTGGTTCCGCGCGCACGGCGTCGAGGCTCCCGCGCCGGAGCAGGCTGCAGGGTATGGCGCGCGCGTGGACAGCGCCCGGATGCGTCTTGTCGCCGCGCAGGCCCGCAGACGCGAGCGCGAAGAACTTGAGGCCCGGTGCGCGGCCTTGATCGCGCGGGCCCAAGCGTTGCCGGAGACTTTCGCTCCGGAGGCCGGGGACGAGGCGCGGGCCGCCGAAACGGTGCGGCGGGCGCTGGAGTGCTGCCGCGAAGCCGATCGCCTGCATGAGGAACGCCAGCGCCTCGACGAGGAAGGCCGCGCGCTCGCCGCCCGGATCGGGCGGCAGGAGCAGGTTCGTCAGTCCGCCGTCGCCGCGCTCGACGCCGCCCGCGTCCGTCAGGCGTCGGCGGATGCGGCGTGGGAGGCGTGTCTCCGCCGCATCGGGCTGTCCGGGGAGCTTTCCCCGGCGACGGCCCGCGACGCGCTGGAGCGGATGGATCGGATTCAGGCGCTGGATGCGGAACGGTCGCGTCTTGAAGAAGAGCTTGCGCGGCAGGAACGGGAACGCGACGCCTTGTGCGCGCCGTTCCGCGATCTGTTGGAGCGTCTTGGCCGGGCCTCGGACGCGCCGGATGACGCCGACTGCCCCGAGCGGGTCGAAGCCCTGTTGCGGGAACTGGAGCGCGTCCGAAACGAGGTTGCGGAACAGGGCCGCCTGCGGGCCCGTCTCGGCGAGCAGGCGGTCGAACTGCGGGAGGCCGAAGCCGTTCTGCGCGACGCCGCGCGGGAAGTGGAACGCCTGCTCATGCTGGCGGAGTCACCCGATCCGGAGGCTTTCTACCGTCGGTACGCGGTCGGACGGGAACGGGAGGCCTTGGAGCGGCGGCGCGAAGACATCGAAGACGCGCTGCGGCTGGCGGCGCGGGATACGGGAACCGAAGATTTCGCGGCGTTTCTCGCCTCCTTCGGGGAAGCGGACCGGGAAGGGCTCGAAGCCCGGCTCGCCGAACTGGGGGGACGCCTTGCCGCGCTGGCCGAGGAGGACGAGCGGCTCGCCGACGCCGCGCGTATCCTCGACGTGCGGCTCGAACAGGCCGCCGCGTCGGACACGCTGTCCCGGGCGCGCCAGAAGGAGGCGTCGCTTGCCGGGACCATCCGGGAACTGGCCCTCGAATGGAGCCGCTGCGCGCTGGCCCGGCATCTGCTGCTTGAGGCGCGCGGGCGGTTCGAGAAGGAGCGGCAGCCCGGCGTCATCCGCACGGCGTCCTCGTTGTTTTCCGCCATCACCGGCGGCGCGTGGTCGGGCATCGCCGCGTCATTGGAAGACCGTTCCCTGCGCGTCCTGCCGCCGCACGGCGAACCGGCGAACCCCGAAGTTTTGAGCAGGGGCACGCAGGAGCAGCTGTATCTGGCCCTGCGGCTGGCGCACATCCGCAACCACGCGGCGCAGGCCGCCGCGTTGCCGGTCATCATGGACGACGTGCTGGTCAATTTCGATCCCGAACGGGCCGCGCGCACCGCCCGGGCCTTCGGAGACCTGACGGCTCCGCAGGACGGACGGGCCGGGCATCAGCTGCTGTACTTCACCTGCCACCCGCACATGGCGGATTTGATCCACGAAGCCGTCCCCGACTCTCGGCTGTACGTCATGGAAAAGGGACGCGTGCGGGAAGGATAGGGGCCTTTTCCGTCCGGGAACCCCTCTCCTCTCTGTCGTAGGATTCCGGCTGCAAGTCCTCCGTTTGCGGGCGGGGCCGGCGAACGAACCTCCCTTTTCGTACGGGAAAGCCGAGGTTCGATGAGTTGAAGCGGGCCATCCCCCTGCGCACGGGAGGGGAAAGACGGTGCAGCGGCAAGAAAACAGCGCCCCGAACCTGAGAGCAGGTTCGGGGCGTTGTTTCCGAACGTTTTCCTACGGACGCCGCAGCTCGTCGAGCAGCGGTCGGTCGGCTTCGAGGAAGGGCAGGGTGCGGGCCTCTTCGGGCGTGACCCAGCGGAAATCCTGCCCGTCGTTGGCGGCGGGCTCGCCGGAAAATTCGGTGATGTGGAAAAAGTGGAGCCGCACCGCGCGGAAGCCGTAGTCGTGCTCCACGGTGCGCCAGAAGTGAGAATGCCGAACGGACAGGGAGAGTTCCTCCGCCAGCTCGCGGGAGAGGGCCGCCTCCAGCGTTTCGCCGGGCTCGACCTTGCCGCCGGGGAATTCCCAGAAGCCAGCCTGCGGATGCCCCTCGGGACGCTGCGCCGCCAGAAAGGATTCCCCACGCCAGAGAATGCCGCCGACCACTTCAATCCATCGTTTGTTCTCCGCCATTCTTGTACCTCATCAAAAAGAAAGACAGGCCGGTTGCCCGCCTGTCGCGTTGGCGTATTCTTTCGTGCGAACACGTGATCCTTGAACGGAATCAGCCGACGACACGCCGTGCGCGCCGTTTCGGCAGCCGTGTTCGCCTCCCCAAGTCCCTGCGTCCGTGGGTTAGGGCGGCCATCCGGGAACGCGAGGGAGCGGGACGAGCCGACGGATTGGGCGACGGGAGAGAAAACCGAGGGACCGGGGTTTCCTCTCCCCTTTTCAAGCGTCAGTTTTTCGCCAGATAGTCGGCGATCATCGCGTCGTAGCGCGACGTCTTGGCGAAGGTGCGGGCCGCCATACGCTGACGGAACGGCAGGGACACGCGCATGTCGTTGGCCTTGAGTTCTTCGGTCGCTTCCGCGTAGGTGTCGGGATCGGACAGCACGAGGACGCTGTGGAAGTTCTTGGAGGACGCGCGCAGCATGCAGGGGCCCCCGATGTCGATTTCCTCGATGGCTTCGCGGGGTTTCAGGCCCTTGGCGAGCGCGCTCTCGAAATCGTAGAGGTTCACGCAGATGAGGTCAAAGGGCTTGATGCCCTTTTCCTCAAGCACGGCGAGGTGTTCCGGGTTGTCCTTGTCGGCGAGGATGCCGCCGTGGATGTGCGGATGCAGGGTTTTGACCCGGCCTCCGAGAATTTCGGGGAAACCGGTCACGTCGCTCACGGCGGTGACGGGCAGGCCCGCTTTTTCAAGGAATTTCAGCGTGCCGCCGGTGGAAACCAGCTCAACGCCGTTGGCGTGCAGAAACGCCGCGAATTCCGCCAGCCCGTCCTTGTGGGTGACGCTGAGCAGAGCCCGCTTGATGGGAAGGAAATCCATTCGATTCGCTCCTGATCCGGTTTGCATGGGAAAGGGCCGTACGGAGGGCGTCCTGTCCCGGAAATCCCGCCGCGCAGGCCGCGCGGAAGACGGAAAGGACGCCGGTTCCGCCGTCATGCCCTAGTGGTGCATGTGGTCGCCTTTTTTGATACGATAAAAGGCCGTCGCCACGATGACGCAGAAATACACGAAAATCAGCGACACGCCCACGAAACCCTGCGGAGTGGAGTGCATGGCGTTGGCGATCAGTTCGTTGAACATGGCGGACTCCTTGGTGCCGTTTCCGCCGGAGGGAGTCTGTCGGCGGATGTGGTCGATAACAATTTTTTACATTGCCCGGCTTGCGAGAAAAGTCAAGCGGCGGCCCCCGGAGGAATCATGCCCAAAGCGTTCATAAATCCTTTCGTTTCCGGACAATTCCTCGAATTGCGTGTGGACACGCTGGTGTCGGACGGGCGCGGGCTCGGGCGGAGCGGCGGCGTGGTCGTGCTCGTGGAGGGCGCGTTGCCGGGCCAGCTCGTGCGGGCGGAGATCGTCAGGGTCCAGAAGAGCCTTGCTGAGGCCGAGCTTGCGGACGTGCTCGAACGCTCGCCGGACGAACAGGAGCCGCCGTGCCCCCACGCGGGTCATTGCGGCGGGTGCGCGTGGCAGTCGCTGGACTATGAAAAACAGCTCGGGTGGAAGGAACGCATCGTCCGCGACGCGCTGGAGCGGGTGGGCAAGGTCTGGGAACCGCCCATGCTGCCCATCCTGCCTTCCCCCGCACCGTGGGGCTACCGCAACAAGATGGAGTTCGCCTTCGGGCTGTCCGGGACGGGGAAGGTCGTCGGCCTGAGGGAACGCGGTTCGCGGCGCATCGTCGAGACGACCGGCTGTCTGTTGCAGACGCCGCTGACCATGCGGGTGCTGGCGGCGGTCCGGGAACTGGCGAACGGCGCGTTCCGCGAAGTGGACGGGCGTTTTCTCGTGGTCCGCGAGCCGCGGGCCGGAGGCTGCTTCGTCGAGCTGATCGCGGGGCCGGACTGCGACGCGGGCACGGGCGAACGGTTTGCGTCGGCCTTGCGCGCCGCCGTTCCCGAGGTGTCCGGCTTCGCGTTGTCGCAACGCTCCGCACCCGTCGACGTGGCCTACGGGGAGAAGACGCTGTACGCGGACGGTCAGCTTGAGGAGCGCATCGGTTCCGTTACGCTGCGGCTCGGTCACAACGCTTTTTTTCAGGTGAATACGCCCGCCGCCGAACTGTTGTATGCGGAAGCGGCGCGGTTCGCCGCGCTGGAGGACGTGGAGCGGCCCGTGCTGTGGGACGTCTACGGCGGTGTGGGCTCCATCGGGCTGTACATGGCGGCGGGACGGGACATTCGCGTCGTCGGCATCGAGGAAATGCCCGGCGCGGTGCGCTGCGCCCGTGAAAATATCCGGAGGCACGGGCTGAAGAACTACAAGGTGGAGCAGGGCGACGCCAAGTCCGTGCTTGGCCGTCTGCTGCGGCTCGGGCCGAAGCCCGACGTGGTGGTCGTGGACCCGCCGCGCGCGGGCATCGACGCCAAGGTCGCGCAGCAGCTTGCCGAAGCCGCCCCCGCGCGTCTGGTGTACGTGTCCTGCAATCCCGCGACGCTGGCCCGCGACGTGGCGCGGCTGGCCCCGGCGTTCCGGCTGAAGGCCGCCCGTCCCGTGGATCTGTTTCCGCAGACGCCGCATGTGGAGACTGTGGCGTTGCTGGAGCGCGTCTGAACCGTCAATGCGGAGGTGCGTCATGAAGGTTATCGGCATCAACGGAAGTGCCCGCAAGGACGGGAACACCGCTCTGATCATCAAGGTGGTGTTCGAGCCGCTGGAAGCGGAAGGCATTGAAACCGAACTGGTGCAGCTGCACGACAGGCGCATCGACGGCTGCAAGGGCTGCTTCGCGTGCAAGGGGCGGGGGAAATGCGTATTCGCCAAGGACGACTTCAACGACTGTTTCGCTAAGATGGTGGCGGCGGACGGCATCGTGCTCGGTTCCCCCGTCTATTCCGCAGACGTCACGTCCGGGATGAAGGCTTTGCTGGAGCGCGCGGGCGTGGTCGTGGCGGTGAATCCCGGATTGCTCCGGCACAAGGTCGGGGCGTCCGTGGCGGCGGTGCGGCGCGGAGGCGGTTTGGCCGCCGTGGACACGATGAATCATTTCCTCCTGAACAAGGAAGTCGTCGTGGTCGGCTCGACCTACTGGAACATGGTGTACGGGCGCGACGCCGGGGATGCGCTGGCCGACGCCGAGGGCATCGCCAACATGCGGAATCTCGGTCAGAACATGGCGTATGTTTTAAAGAAAATGCGGTAGGGAATGCCGCTGTTGCCAGCATCTCGTCCTCGGTATCGGCGTTCCCGCTTTCGTGCATGTCTTTTTGATGCGGCGGGGCTGGAAAGGTGTTGCGGAAGAGATCGTTCGCGACGCGGAAACGGGTTGACGCGTGGAGCGCGATTCCCTATAGACTGGTTCCTTTCAGGTCGCATCAAAGGCTCCGGCGGAGCGGAAGGAAGGGAATCATGCTTGCGTATGTGCAGGGGGTGTCGCTCGGGCTGGCGTATGTCGCGCCCATCGGGGTACAGAATCTGTTCGTCATCAATGCCGGTCTGGCCCAGTCGCGGGCGGAAGCCTACAGGACGGCGCTCATCGTCATTTTTTTCGACGTGACGCTGGCGCTTGCCGGATTTTTCGGCATCGGCGCGCTGATTGAGCATTCGGATCTGATCCGCAAGGGCGTCTTGCTGGTGGGCAGTTTCGTGGTCATGTACATGGGGCTGCGGCTCATGTTGTCGCGCGAGGTCGCCAATCCCGCCCTCAACGTGAACGTCCCGCTTCTCAAGACCATCGGCATGGCCTGCGTGGTGACGTGGTTCAATCCTCAGGCGATCATCGACGTGTCGCTGCTGCTGGGTTCCTTTCGTGTCGCCCTGCCGCCCGAGGACGCCGCGCCGTTTATTCTGGGCGTGGTCTGCGCCTCCTGTCTGTGGTTCCTGTCTCTGACCACCGTCTCCTCGCTCTTCAAGAGCCGGTTCACGCCCCGGCTTCTGCGCCTCATCAACCTCGTCTGCGGGCTTGTGATCCTCTTCTACGGCGCGAAGCTCGGCTGGTCGTTCGTGGAGTTGGTGAGGGGATGAGTATTGGAGAAAATTGGAGGGGGAAGGGGAAACTTTCTCCAGAAAGTTTCCCCTTCCCCCTCCAAACCTCCCCCTTCCTCTTCAAAGACTTTCGACTTTATCGAATCCCTGTCGCCGGTTGTTCTTTTATTGGAAAGGGAGTCGCTGGATGGCGAATCTGGAAAGGCATCCTTTTTTTCTCTCATTTCCGCTGTTTTTTTATGAATCTCTCTCTTGAATTGGGTAGAGCGCATCCCGCACGACGAATAAACGGCTCTTTCCGCCACGCGGGAAGAGCCGTTGTCTCTGAAAGAAGGAAGGCGAGCCGGACACGACGCAGCCGGGAAACCAGCAATGAGGGATTCGATAAGAACGAAAGTCTTGGGAGGGAAG
>CAUHBW010000028.1 GCA_959604115.1 uncultured Bilophila sp.
GTTTCGCCGGACGCCTAGGCATCGAACGTTCCCTTGCGGAGCAGGCCGCCTTCGCGCAGGAGCAGCGCGCCGCGCGCGAACAGGCTGTTCGGGCGCAAGTCTTCGTCCCACACGAGAATGTCGGCGTCGCTGCCGGGGGCGAGCTGGCCCTTGGCGGGGTGCAGCGAGAACGCCTTGGCCACGTTGCGGGTGACGGGCAGGAGGGCCGTTTCCACGGGAAGTCCTTCAAGCCGCACCAGATCCCGGAATTCCCCGGCGAGCGTGTGGAGGTCGGAGGCGACCAGCCCGTCCACGTTCCCGTTGTCGTCGTAGCGGGCCGCGCTGCCGTAGCCGTCCGAACTCATGAGAATGTGCTCCATGGGCACGCCGTCCCTGATGGCGCGGGCGATGGCCGCCGAGGGCTTGAGGCAGTCCGGGCCGAGGGTCTGCTCGTTGAGCCCGGACGAGACGTCCATGAAGCCGCCTCTCCGGGCCAGCTCCTCGGACTGCTCGAAGGCCAGCGGCGAGCGATTGATGTGGGTGGCGATGAGGTGCCGTCCCAGATAGGGGCAGGTTTCGAGCACTTCGAAGATGCGCGAGAGCCCTTCCGCCGAAGCGCCGATATGGATGACGAGCATGCCCACGATGCCGCGCAGCATGCCGCCCACGCGGGCGTCCGTCGCCAACGCCGCCAGCTGTTGGGCGGAGACGGGGGCGACGCGGTGATCGGCGATGGCGATCTTGGCCCCGCGCACCTTGTGCACGCAGGCGAAGTCGCGCTGCACCGCGCCCGTGATCGTGGGCGAGGGCAGGGGGTAGCCGCCGGTCATGATGAAGGTGGAAAGCCCTTCCTCCTCCAGCGAGCATGCCTTGGCCAGCACGTTGTCCACGTGCCGGGTGACGCCGTCGGTGCCGAGCAGCCCGCCGATGGTGGTGACGCCGCCCGTGACCGGCACGGAAAGCGGCAGGGGCGGAACCTGCGTGTGGAAGCCCGCTTCGCCGCCGCCGCCGGTGATGTGCACATGCCCGTCGATGAGGCCGGGGGTCGCGATGCGGCCCCCGGCGTCCAGTTCCACCGCGTCGGCCGCCCAGTCGGGCAGGGACAAATTCGGGCCGATGGCGGCGATCTTGTCGTTGACGATGAGGATGTCGTTTTTGCCCAGTGGGTCCGGCGCGTAGACGTCCGCGTTGCGAATGATGGCTGTATTCATATTTATTCCATATATTTTAATGTATTATGCATTTTGCAGGGCTTCGCGCTCTTTCTTGTCCGCTTCCATTTCCTCGGGGGTCAGGCGCGTCATGGTGATGTTGAACAGGCCGTACATCAGCGAGAAGCATGGCGTGAGGAACAGCAGGTACACATAGGGGATGTAGTCCAGATAGGCCACGCCGAGCGTCGCCATGGGGAACAGGGCGTTGTTGGCCCAGGGCACCAGCGGCCCGCCCAGCGTGCTGGCGTCCTCGACGACGCGCGAGCAGTTTTCGCTGCGGAAGCCCTGACGGCGGAACACCGGGGCCATGAGCGTGCCGGTCATGACGATGCTGAAGTAGATGGCGGCGGTGAGCATCAGGGTGCCGTAGCCCACGATGAGGGTGGAGAGCACCAGCTTGAAGCCGCTGTTGGCCCAGCGGGCCAGCGGTTCGAGCGCCACGTCGATGACGCCCATGCGGCGGAGCATGCCGCCGAGCCCGCAGGCGAGCACGACCAGACACATGATGTTGAGCATGCTGGTGACGCCGCCGCGGTTCAGGAGCTTGGCGAGCATGGGCGCGTCGGCGAAGTCGCCCTTGAAGCCGCCCCACATGGAGTTGAAGGCCGCCGTCACTTCGATGCCGTTGCACAGCACGGCCACGACCACGCCGCACAGGGCCCCCGCGATGATCGACAGGATGGGGCTGCACCGCTTGAGCAGCATGACCAGCACGAGCAGCATGGGAATGACCGCGCCCACGCCCAGATTGAAGTGCTGGGAGAGGCCGTTGAGGATGGCGTTGATCTGGTCCGGGGCCATGGCTTCGGGGGTCTGCCTGAAGCCGATGAACAGGTAGATGATGAAGGTGACGACGTAGGCCGGGGTGATGGTGAACCACATGTGCCGGATGTGCCGGAAGAGCGGAGTGCCCGTCACGGCGGCGGCCATGTTGGTGGTGTCGGACAGCGGGGACATCTTGTCGCCGAAGAATGAACCGCAGATGATGGTCGCCGCGGTCATGCCGGGGTCGAAGCCGAGCCCCGCGCCGATGCCCATGAGCGCCACGCCCACCGTACCGATGGTGCCCCACGACGTGCCGGTGAAGATGGAGGTCAGCGAGCAGACGATGAGGCTCGTCACCAGAAAGATGCTGGGCGAAATGATCTTGAGCCCGGCGTAGATCATGACCGGCACCGTGCCGGCCGAAATCCACGCGCCGATGAGCGCGCCCACGCAGACGAGGATGATGCACGCGCCCATGGCCTTTTGGATCAGCTCGAACGCGCCCGCTTCAAGGTCTTCATAGGTATAGCCGAGAAACTTTCCCATGATGGCGCAGACGACCCATCCGCTCATCATGAGCAGGGCGAGCTGGAGCTTGAAGAACATGATCCCGCCCGCGATGAGGCCGATGATCAGCAGCAGGCAGGTGATGGCGAAGGGAAAGGATGGTACTTTGTGGCCGGATGTCATGGAGCCCTCCTTCCGGGCTGTAACAGCAGGTGACAGGGTTCTCGATTCGACGATGGACATATCGTCTGTGGCATACAATATATCTCATTATATATCACGTCATGGTGACGTTTTCGGATGCTAGCAGAAAGAAACCGCCTTGTCCAGAAATAAAAGTATTTATTTGGCAAGGTTAACAGTTATAGTGCGCGATTGCGGCGTGCCGTTTCAAAACGCTTCCGGCGCGTCGTGATACTGTATTCGGCGTTCCTTTCCGTGGAGGGCGGACGGAAGCGGTTCTTGTAGCCGATGCGGAAACGGCGCAACGCGGCGGCATGATTTGTATGAGACGGTTTCCGGGAGGAAAGGAAGAGCGATGATTTTTCTCAGGAAAGTCTTTTTCCGGTGAAAGATTTCCTTGTCGCAGGCGACGCAGTGGATCTCGAACGCTTTTCGGACGCTTTTTCCCTTGCTCGAGCGGGAGCGGCGGGGAGGCCGTGGGCAATGCCGCAGCGGACGTGCGGCCGGAGGCCGCCGGAATGCGCATCCCGACGCATTCCCGGTGCGTTTGCGACATGCCGAGGCCGGGTGCGGCGGAGTCCCGTGTTCGGCAACGGGCGCGTCCACCGGTTTTTCCCGGCCGCGCCGCCCTCGGCGTGGTGTCGGACCGACGGCGGCGCGGATGCGCGGCGGCCTGTGGCGTCGTGCGGCGAGAGCAGCGGCGGAAACGGTTCCTCCGGAACTCCGCCGGGCGCACGCGGAGAGCGTTTCTCGGGCGTGTTCGCTTTTCTCGTCAGACGAGCTGTAGGTTGTCATACAGCTAAAAGGACCGTGCGGAAAATCCGCACGGTCCTTTTCAAGCAAGGCCCGCGTTGCCGCCGGGAGGCAACGCCTTTGACGATCATAGGCTGCCGGTCGCCCGCGAAGGCGTGAGTCGGAAGGCGAACAGCGCGCCCAGCACGGCCACGACGCTCATGCACTGGATGGCGGCGGGCAGGCCGTAGGTATCCGCGACCCAGCCGAGGATCGGGGCGAAGATGCCGCCCATGCTGGTGGCGAGGCCGAGAGTGACGCCCGAGGCGAAGCCGATGTTCCGGGCCAGATACTTCTGGCCGAGCACCACCAGCGAGCTGAACGGCGCGTACAGCGAGAAGCCGAGCGGCAGAAGCAGGGCGAACGCGGCGTATCGGTTGCCCATGAAGCCGAAGGCGATGATCGTCGGAATCAGGACCATATAGGAAACCTTGATGATCCGCAGGTAGCCGAGACGGTCGGACAGGTAGCCGCCGACGAAGTTGCTGATCACGCCGAAGGTGCAGAAGCAGGTCAGGGCCGCGGCTCCGGCAGCCTTCGATTCACCGAAAATGTGTATCCAGTACAACGGGATGAAGGTATTGAAACCCACGAACAGGATGGAGCGGGAGACGATGGCTCCGGTCAGCTTGGAAAATTCCCGCCAGTTGTTTTCGGGATGCTCCGGGGCGTTTGCCGAGCCGCCCGCCGCCGTGCTTGGGGACTTCGACAGGTGGGAGATGTGATAGAGCAGGGTGGCGGAGGTCGCCAGCGCGATCACTCCGAACAACGCCGTGCCGCGCATGCCGAAGGCGGTGACGGTGGCCACGGCGAGCATGGGGCCGAGCACGAAGCCGCTGTTGCCGCCGATGGAAAAGAGGCTCAGGCCCGTGCCCTTGGAGGCCCCGGAAACCTTGTTGGCGAAGCGCGCGCCCTCGGGGTGGAACAGGGAGGAGCCGATGCCGCTCAGGGCGAACACCGCGAAGATGGCCCAGTAGGTGTTGAGGAAACCGACCGCCGCCACTCCGCCCCCGGCGAGCAGCACGCCCAGAGGGATGAACCACGGTCTGGAAAACCTGTCCGACAGGTAGCCGAAGACCGGCTGGATGATGGAGGCGAAGCAGGAATAGGCGAACATCAGTCCGGCGGCGGCCTGGTAGTTGAATCCGTACGCCGCGATCAGAAACGGCAGCAGGGCGGGCAGGGCTCCTCCGTTCACGTCGCACGACAAATGCCCCAGTGACACCAGAAAGATTTTTTTCTTGTCCATTACGCATACCTTGGCTGAAAAATGTTTGGAAAACATCCCGGCACCGGGAGTGATTGTGGGAAAAGCCCGGTGAAAAGGCAAGAGAATTTCGCCGTATTTCATAATGCGCCGGAAATCCCGCCGACGGGCCTTGCGTGCCATGTTCGCGATACGCCGAGAATCCCGTTGACAGACTTTGGGGGGTATGCTTCCCTGTTGCGATAAGGGACGCTCCCTTGCCGGAAGAGCTTTCCGGCGAAAGGCGGGAGGAAAATGAGCGGCGCGTATCGCATCGAGAACGAAGAGCGGATCGGGACGCTGGGGCGGCGCGGCATCGCGCTGACCCACGAGATCATGTACCGCCACTACCGGCGGGACGAGGCTTTCGTGCGCGAGCAGATGATCGGGGGCGTCTCATGGATCGGGCCGCTGCGCGCCCAGTACGCCACCGGCGTGGACAAGGTCATGGACATCCTGAAAATCGAGGAGCTGATCACCTTCTCGATGGAAGGGGAAGTCTTTCAGGTCGCCTATGAGGATGCCGAGTCCTGTCTCATTTTCGGCAACTACACCGTGACGTCCGACAAGGAAACCGGGCTGTTCATCCGCACCCTGCAACGGGTTTCCTTCTATTACCGGCTGTTCGGCGACCGCCTCAAGGTCGTGCACATGCACCTTTCCCATCCCTACGAATATGTGGAGCCGGACGAGGTGTTCCCCTTCCGCTACGGCAAGGAAGCCTTCGACTACATCCAGCAGACGCACCAGATGGCCTTTACGGACAGCCTGACCGAACTCGGCAACCGCAACGCCTACGAAATGAGCTGCGTGAGGATGGCGCGCGACTTCGGCTCGGTGCGGTCCCTGTGCCTCATCCTGTTCGATCTCAACGGCATGAAGACCGTCAACGACACGCGGGGCCACCTCGCCGGGGACAAGCTCCTCAGGGATTTCGCCATGCTCCTGCGCGAAACCATGTCCTCGGTCGCCAAGCTCTACCGCTACGGCGGGGACGAATTCATCGCCACGCTGCACGACGTCTCGCTCTCGGACGTGCGGCGTTGCCAACGGCGGCTGGAACGCCGCATCGCCAGCTACAACAGGGAAAACGACATCCGGATCAGCGTCGCTTCGGGCTACGCCTTTTTCAATCCCGAAACGGACCACGGGCTTTCGGAGATCGTCAGGCGGGCCGACGCCATGCTCTACGCCAACAAGCGGGCGATGAAGCAGGCCGCCGCAAAGGGGTAGATCCCCGGATTCCGCGCCCTTGCGCGGTCTTTTTCCCGCCTTTCCTCTTCTTCCTACGGCCGCCGTCTCTTCAACGTGCCCTCCCCCAAACGAAAACGCTTTCCCGGCGGCGGGTGCCTCCGGGAAAGCGAAAGATGCGCTGGCGTCACGTTGCGGGGGAGCGGGGAGACGCCCCGAGACGTGGTTCCTCTGGAACGCTTCGCGTCGCAAAGGCCCGCCGGGGACGCTTCGGCGGCATCTTTGCCGTTGCGCGGCGGGCCTGTTCGGCCCGCGCCCCGCATTCCGGCGTTTCGGCACTGAAAGATTTTAGGATTCCAGGCTCGTGCAGACGATCTTCTTGCCGAACAGACGGCGGAACAGGTCGCCCTTTTCGCGCACGCGCCGGATTTCCTCGGAGCAGTCGCCCCGGCATTCGAGGGCCAGCAGCACCTTGTTCTTCTTGACGCTGGCGGCGACGGAGCCCACCGCGCCCTGATGGGTATAGTCGAGCGCGTCCGCGATGCGGAGTAGCGCCGCGGCCTTGCGGAGCGCCTTGCGATCCTTCTTTCCGAGTTCCGCGAAACGGGACTGCTTCTTCGAGGGCCACGCCTTGCGGTGGTAGCGCGCGAGCAGGGCCACGAAAGGACGATCCTCATCCTCGATCCACGGCGCGGCTCCCGTTTCGATCATCCGCATCGCGGTCTTGTGGTGGCCTTTGCGGCCTTCCACATACCCGATGTCGTGCAGCAGCGCCGCATGGTGCAGACGGTGCGCCCAGAGATCGGACAGCCCGTGCAGGGACGCCGTATCCTGAAACAGCGCGGCCGCGATGACCGCCACGCGGTGCCCGTGCCGCATGGCCTCGGCCCGGATCGCTTCGGGATCGGCGGGGTCGGGCAGGCCGTCCGCAGCTTCGGCGGGAACCTCGGCGGGAGCCGGTTCGGACGCCTGCGCCGAAGCCGCCTTCTTCGTCTTGGCGAACCGTTTGGGCCGGGGCGTTTCGACAGGTTCCGCCCGCTCGGTCGATTCGGGCAGGCCGGTCGGCATCCGCTCAGGGAGTTCGGCGGGTTCGGCCCGAGCCTCGGAGCCGTCGGGAATCACGGGTTCGGCGGCTTCAGGGGCGGCGTGCGCTTCGCAATCGCCCGAAGTCTCAGGAACTGCGGGGGCGGGTTCGGCGGACGCGACCGGCGCGTGGGCGGGCGCGGCGGTTCCCGCGCGCAGGAGGGGCATTTCCTCTTGCGCGGCGTCGGTTTCCGGGCGGGCCGCTTCGGCGGGGGCGGCGGGTTTGCGGCGCCGTTTCCGTTCCGTGGTGGTGGCGGGATTCGTCATGGGATATCCTTGGGGTTAGAAGGGAGGGTTCCAGTCGCGCATTTCGAGCATGCGTTCCTGCGCGTTCACGGCTTCCTCGCCCTTGCCGGGCTTGAGCCGCTGGTAGGAACCGTCGGGAAGGAGACGCCACGCCTGCCTGTTGTCGCGCAGGTGCGTCTCAAGAAGGTTGCGGATGAAGGCCCGGAGGCCGGGATCGAGAATCGGCGCGAGGACTTCGATGCGGCGGTCGAGGTTGCGGGGCATGAGGTCGGCGCTGCCGATGTACAGGCTGCCCTCGCCGTTGTTGCCGAACCAGAAGGCCCGGTAGTGTTCGAGGAACCGGCCCACGACGGAAGTCGCCTCGATGCGCTCGCCGATTCCCGGCAGGCCGGGACGCAGGCAGCAGATGCCGCGGATCTGGAGGCGCACCCGCACCCCCCGCATGGCGGCCTGATAGAGCGCGCGGATCAGCGTCTTGTCCACGAGCTGGTTGCACTTGAAGATGATCTCGCCGTTGCCGTGTTCGGCGTGCAGTTCGATTTCGCGGCTGATGCCCTCAAGCAGCGAGGCGCGGAGCGAATGCGGGGACACCAGCAGGCTGCGGTAGCGTTCCCGCTGCGCGTAGCCGGTCATCACGTTGAACAGGTCGGTGACGTCCGCGCAGATGTCCGGGTTGGCGGTGATCAGCCCCATGTCCGTGTACATCTTGGCCGTGGAGGGATTGTAGTTGCCGGTGCCGATGTGCGCGTAGCGGGTCACGCCGTCGTTTTCGCGCCGGACCACGAGGCAGAGCTTGGCGTGGATCTTCATGCCCACCAGCCCGTAGACCACGTTGACTCCGGCCTTTTCCATCTCTTCGGCCCATGTGATGTTGCGTTCCTCGTCGAAGCGGGCCTTCAGCTCGACCACCGCCGTGACCTGCTTGCCGCGCTTCCGGGCCTCGATGAGCGCCCGCACGATGGGCGAATCCTTGCCCACACGGTAGAGGGTCTGCTTGATGGCGATCACGCTGGGGTCTTCGCAGGAACGCCGGATGAATTCGAGGACCGGCGTAAAGCTCTCGTAGGGGTGGAACAGGAAGATGTCCCGGTTGCGGATGTGCGCGTAGAGGTCGCCCTCCTGAAAGGCGGCGGGAATCTTGGGATGGAAGGGCTCCTCCTTGAGGCAGGGGCGGTCCACGCCGTAGAGCGCGAGCAGGTCGGAAAAGCCGAGCGGCCCCTTGACCTTGTAGATCTGGAAGGGCTGGAGCCCGAGCCGCTTGGTCAGGAACGAACTCAGCTCCGAGGCGGTGCCGTGGGCGATCTCAAGGCGCACCACGTCCCCGAAGCGGCGTTGCTCCACCAGTTCCTTGACCGCTTCGAGCAGATCGTCGGCCTCGTCCTCCTCGATTTCCACATCCGTATTGCGGGTGATGCGGAACAGCCCGGCGTTGACCACCTCGTTGCCGGGGAACAACGCGCCGAGGTATTCGCGGACGAGATCCTCGATGGGCAGGATGTCGTCGTCGCGGACGTGGGCGTTGAAGCCGAGAGAGGCGTAGGTCTTGGCTTCCTTGTTGCGCGGCACGAACACGAAGCGCGGAACGTTGCTCGGGCACTTGAGGCGCGCGAAGCGGACGATGCCCTCCCGGCTGCGGAGCTGGACGATGAAGTTGAGGCTCGTGTTGGAGATGGTGGGGAAGGGGTGCCCCGGATCGATGGCCTGCGGGGTGAGGACCGGGTAGATTTCGTTGCGGAAATACCCGTCGAGAAAGCGTCGCTGCTTGTCCGAGAGGTCGGCGTAACGCACCATGCGCACGCCCCGGTCCGCCAGCTTGGGGTTGAGGCGCTTCTTCCAGTGCTCCTGCGCCCGCGCGAGGAGCTTGACCACCCGCCGCCGGATTTCCGCGAGCTGTTTGGCGGGCGTCATCCGGTCGGGCGAGGCGGAGGGCACCCCGCCCCGGTACTGCCGGAGGATGTTCGCCACCCGGACCATGAAGAACTCGTCCAGATTGTTGTGGAAAATGGCGAGGAACTTGAGCTGTTCCAGCAGCGGCAGAGACGGATCGGTCGCCTCTTCGAGCACCTTGGCATTGAATTCCAGCCAGCTGATTTCCCGGTTGAGATACAGCTCCGGACGGGACAGGGCCTTCAGTTCTTCCGCGTCGCACAGGTTCTGCGGCAGCGTGGCGTCGATCACGAATTCCCCCTTGGCGGTTTGAGCGCAGACACCGGACGGCTCTCCTTTGAAACGCTCCGTTTTTCAAAGGTTCCTTCCGCCGGAAAAGACGGTTTCCGGCGGAATCCGCGCACGGCACCGGGAGCCCTTCGCGGAGGGCTCCGGCGTCCTATTTTTTCAACGCCCGCTTCAGGGCGTCCCGGTAGATTCTGATGATTTCGAGGCGGGCGTATTTTTTGTCCTCCGCCGGAATGATGTTCCACGGAGCCGTCTCCGTGCTCGTCCGGGAAAACATCTCGTCCGCCGCGTTCAGATAGGCGGGCAGCTTTTCCCGGTTGCGCCAGTCCTCGGCGGTGATCTTGTATTCCTTCCACGGCGTCTCCTCGCGTTCGCGGAACCGCCTGAGCTGTTCCTCGGGGGAGATGTGGAGCCAGTATTTCACGAGGATGTTGTTGTGTTCCTGCAACTGTTCCTCAAAATCGTTCAGTTCGGCGTAGGCGCGCCTCCAGTCGCTCGGCGGGGTCAGGTTCTCCACCCGCTCCACGAGCACCCTGCCGTACCACGAGCGGTCGTAGACGGTGACGAAGCCCGCCATCGGGATGTGCCGCCAGAAGCGCCACAGATAGTGGTGGGCCAGTTCCTCGTCCGTGGGCGCGCTGATGGGGATGACGCGCGTGATCCGGGCGTCGATGCCCGCGGTCAGCCGCCGGATGGCTCCGCCCTTGCCCGCCGCGTCCCAGCCCTCGAAGACGAGGGTGCTGGAGATGCCCTTCCGGTAGGCCCGGTAGGTGAGGTCGGACAGCTCGGCCTGAAGCAGGGAGAGTTCCCGCTTGTAGGCTCCGCGCTCGCAGGTCTTGGAGAGATCCACGGCGTCGAAGACGGTTTCCTGTCCCTCGGGGACGGTTTCGGGCTTGCGGGAGGCGTCCCACGCGGCCTTGGCCTTCTTGGCCTCCACCGCGCGCTCGATGGCCCCGATGATGGTTTTCGCCACCGTGACGTTGCGGTAGTTGGCGTCGTAGGCGTCCACGATGGTCCACGGCGCATACATGCGGTCGGTCAGGGTGATGGCCTTGGCCGCCGCGTTGGTCAGGCCGTCGTAGTCGCCGCCGCTCTTTTCGTCGTAAGGGGTGAAGTGATGGATTTCCTTGTGCGCGAGGCGGTACTTGAGGCGCTCCTTGTGGGCCTTCCTGCTCAGGTGGAGCCACAGCTTGACGATGACCGTTCCCGAAGTCGCGAGCATGTGTTCGAGCCGGTCCCAGCGGTGCATGAGGCGGGTGAACTTGCCCTCCTTCATGTCGCCGCAGCAGTATCGGCGGATGGCCTCGCCGTACCAGCCGCCGAGGAAGACGCCCATTTCGCCCGCGCCGGGGAGCTTGCGCCAGTAACGCCACGCTTCGGGGCGTCCGCGCTCCTCGTCCGTCAGCATCCAGAAGGTATGGTTCCGCAGGCCCTTGGCGTCCATCCATTCGGAAAGCATGTTCGCGACCGCGCCCCGGCCCGCGCCGTCCACGCCCGCGATGATGATGAGCACGGGGAGCTTGTTGGCGATGCCCGCCTGCTGCGCCCTGAACAGGCCCATGCGCAGGTCGGTCGCCATGCCCTGAAATTCCTCCGCCGAATAGCTCCGGCCCAATGTCGCGGATTCAAACATGCTTTTCTCCTGATGTGGTATGCGCCCCGAAGGCGTCCCGGCCCTCGGGCCGCGACGGAAGGTCGCGTCCCTTTTTCCTTTTATGCACTGATACGGAGCCGTTGTGAAGCCCTATCAGGGGAGTTTCGGAGAAATCGTATGGGAAAACCGCTGACGGTCTCCGGGCCGTCCGCCGGGGGGAACCGCACCCGGTTTCGTTTCACCGTTCCGGGTCGGCGAGCGCGGCGAGGCGGGGGCTGAGGGGGAAGGGCGTTTCGGCGCTGAAGGCGAGGGCCTCGAAGTCGGGGACGGGCATGGGCCGCGCGTACAGGTAGCCCTGCGCGCAGACGCAGCCGGAACGGAGCAGAAAGGCGGCCTGCTCTTCGCTCTCCACGCCTTCCGCGATGACCTCGATGCCCATCTTGCGGGCAAGGGCGATGCTGAACTGGATCACTGTCCTGCCGCGTTCCGTGGCGACCTCCTCGCTGAGGAATTCGCGGTCCAGCTTGATGACGTCCACGGGGATGCTCTTGAGCATGTTGAGCGAGGAGTAGCCCGAGCCGAAGTCGTCCATCAGGAACCGGAAGCCGTAGGAGCGCAGCTCCCGGATGGCGTCGAACAGCGCGCTGCCGTTTTCGAGGAACACGCTTTCGGTGAGTTCCAGTTCGAGGAGCCGGGGCGGGAGCCCGTAGCGGGCCACGAGATCCCGCAGCTTCCGGCAGAGGTGGGGATCGCGGAGGTGCAGGCGGGAGACGTTCACGGAAATGGGCGCGGGCTTGCGGCCCTGATCGATCCAGCCGCGCAGGGTGACGCACGCCCGTTCCCAGATGTATTCGTCCAGCCGGATGATGAAGCCGTTCTTCTCGAACAGCGGGATGAAGCGGTCCGGCGGGATCAGCCCCTCCGAGGGGTGGAGCCAGCGCACGAGGCCCTCCGAGCCGATGATCCGCGAGGAGCGGATGTCCACCTTGGGCTGGAGATAGAGCGCGAACTGCCCTTCGAGCAGGGCGTCGTGCATGCGGCTTTCGATGTCCTTTTCCTCAAGGATCTTGTCGCGCAGCGTGCCGTCGTAGTAGGCGTAGCGCCGGAGGAAGTTGCCCTTGACCGTTTCCAGCGCGAGGTTGGCCCAGTCGCAGAGCACGTTGACGGGCGTGTCGCGGTCCACCTCGCAGATGCCGAAGGAAGGCACGATCTTGTGGGGAAGCGGGTATTCCGACAGCCGGGCCGTCATCCGCCCGACGAGCGCCTCGATCCGGTCGCGGGGCAGGTCCGCGCACAGGCAGAACACGTCCCCGCCGATGCGTCCGTAGACGCCGTTCCCGCCTTCCATTTCCGCCCGCAGCAGCCCGGCGATGAAGATGAGCAGCTCGTCCCCCTTCCCGGTGCCGTACAGATCATTGACGACCTTGAAGCGGTCGATGTCCATGCGGATGATGCTGTACCGGCGGTCGGGGTGGTCGCGCACGGCCTTTTCCGCCTGCGCGTGGAAGGTGTCGCGGTTGTAGGTGCCGGTGAGCAGGTCGAATTCGGCGCGGTACCTGAGCGCGAGCATGGATCGCGTGGCCTCGTCCACGTCGTTGAACGTGCCGATGCGGCGCTTGGGCCTGCCCTCGGCGTCGCGCAGGCAGGTGGTGGTCACCCGGCACCACACGGACGCGCCGTCGCGCCTGCGGAAGCGGGCCGTCATCTCGGCCTGCTCGCAGGCGTCGAAGCCCTTGCGGAAGGCCTCCAGACGCGGCAAATCCTCGGGCTCGATCACGCCGTCCTCCCGCCAGACATCCAGCAGGTCGCGCTCGTCGTAGTCGCCGAGGAACTCCGCGACGAAGGCGGGCGAGATGAAGCGGGCCCCGGTTTCGAGGTTCCGCTCGAAGACGTGGGTTTGCGTCTGCTCGATGATGGTGCGGTACCGCTCGTCGTCGAGGCGGCGGCGTTCGAGAAGGACGTTCTGCTGGGCGATCGCCTCGGCCCGTTTCCGGTCCCGGATGTCCATAATGAACAGAAGATAGAGTTCGTCGTCGCCCTCGGGCTGGGCCACGGGGAACAGGGTGATCGAAACCCAGTGGTATTCGCCGTTCGTCCAGCGTTTGCGGAATTCTTCGGAGAGGTATTCCGTGCCGGAGCGGAAGCGTTCCCGCACGGAGTCGATGTCGAGGAAGGCCCGGAAGCGTTCCCCGTCGTCGGGAAAGATCAGCTCCCGCAGCGCGTAGTCGAGGCTGGGGGCGATGCCGTTCCGTTCCGGGGGGATGAGGAACTTGTCCTTGACGTGGTAGACGAGGTGGCAGGTGTCCCGCGTGACGTTGATCTCGTACACCTCGTCGTAGATGTTGCGGAGCGCGCGGTCGTACTGCTCGTTGATGCGCTGGCGTTGCTCTTCCCGCTTTTCCCCCGTGATGTCGCGGATGACGGCGAAGGCCGTGCTCCCGTCCGCCTCCTCAAGAAAGGTGACGCGGTTTTCCAGCCAGAGGTATTCGTCCCCGAACCGGACGCGGTAGCGGCACATGATTTCGCGGGCGTGGCTGCGGGCGGCCTCCTTGAGCGCGTCGGGGCCGAGCTGGCGCGTCAGGTTTTCGCGGTCCTCGGGGTGGACGAGGGCCAGCGTGCCCCGGAAAAACGTGGGGTAGTCGCCTTCCCGGGGTTCGGACGGCAGGGCCGGGGAGGTGGCGTTGCGGGAAAACCGCCATGTGTCGAGATCCGTTTCGATGATGCAGTCCGCCGAGCGGCGGAGCACGGCCCCCTGACGGCGTTCGAGGCGGAGAACGGCCTGTTCCGCGGCCTTGCGCTCGTCGATGTCCTGCCGCAGGATGAGACACCTGCCGCCCGGCAGGGGCAGCAGGATCGAGGATATCCAGTGGTAGCTCCCGTCGGCGGCGAGGGCGCGGTATTCCGCCGCGAGCCGGGAGTTGTCCCGGAGCCTGCGCCGGATGTTGTCCGCGTCGTAATGTTCGAGGAACCGCGCCCGGTCGTCGGGATGGACGCAGCAGGCCGCGACCTTCCGGCTGGCCTTGGCGAAGCTCCCGCCGAACTCGGGCATGATCAGCCGCGCGGGGTCGCGGTGGACGGCGCGGATGGCGTCGGCGTCGAGCGACGCCTCGTAGATTTCGTCGTAGCTTTCCTGAAGAGCCTTGTAGAAAACCGCCTCCTCCTCGCGCAGCGGTGTGATGTCGCGCAGGAGCAGGATGGCCTCTCCGTCGCGTTCCGGCAGGGGCACGACCGAGGCCAGCATCCGGCGGTAGGCCCCGTCGAGGGTCAGCTTGCGGTATTCGATGGACAGATCCCTCCCGTCCGCAAGCCCTTCGAGGAGGTTTGAGGCGGCGAAGAAGGTCCGGCAGAGAGCCCGGTCGTCCGGGTGGACGCGCTCGGCGATGATCTTGCCCATGTCCTCCGCGTAGAAGCCGGTGACGTCGCAGGGAAGGATCTCGGCGTTGCGGAACAGGCAGACGAGCCGGTCGGCGGCGAGGTTCATGCGGTAGATTTTGGCGTAGCTGTTCCGAAGGGCGCCCCGGACGTTTTCCTCGTCCTGCAGGATGAGGCTTTCGGTCCGTTTCCGGTCGTCGATGTCGCGGACGCAGTGGAGCCAGTGCTGTGAGCCGTCGGCCTGTTCATAGGGGATGGCGAGGCGGCTGCGCCAGCGCATGCCGTCCCCGGCGTCCGCCTGATATTCCATGTACCGTTCCTTCCTGTCTCCGGCGAAGGCGTCGCGCAGGGCCTCGCGGGAAAAGAGGCGTCGGAAGGGCATCCGGTGGTCGGGGGGGAGGCGGCTTTCGATCCGCTCAAGCATCTCGTCGTAGCCCCTGGCCGCTGCGGGCCACTCTCCCGGATCTCCGGCGACGACGTTGCAGCGGCCGCTCTCAAGTTCGAGATCGAGGACGTACCGGTAGCTGTCGCACAGCGCGGACACCAGCACGCGGCGCGTCTTCCCTTCCTTGTCCTCTTCCCCGTGCCGCTGGTCCGCGTGTCTGGAAAACATCACGAGGGAGGCGGGTTCCACGCCGTTCCACAGGATCGGGGAGACGGAAACGTCCTCAAGGCCCGCGAAGGGGGAATGCTTCTGAAAGTCGAGGCAGGCGCGGTTCCCGTTCGGGGACACCGGGCAGAAGGGACAGGCCGTCTTGCGGCCCCGGAACGCCTCGTGGCAGGGAACGCCGACGCGCGCCCCCGGGAAGGCGCGGGATACCTCGTCGTTGCAATACAGGATACGGTGGGCGCGGTCGATGACGCACACCGCCGTCCGGGGAATGCTGTCCAGAATGTCCCGTGTCGATCCGCAGGGGTCGCGCAGAGGCCCGGCGGACCGGCGCTGGAGAATGTCCTTCATCGGTACGGTGCTCCTTGCCCGTGTTTCCGCCACCCCGGCGAGGCGCCTTTTCCCGAGGCCCCCGGAAAACGGCGGGCGGGATACGGCGCCGGACGGCAGGTGCGGATCATGTCCGAACCTCGCGTTTCTGTCAAACCGGGGAGAATCATCGCGTTGCCAAAACGCCTTTTCTCTCCTAGGTGAAGGAGGGCCTCCGCTTCGGAGGCGGCGGCGAGCGCCGCGCAACATTATCAATACCTCCCCGGCACGGGGAAAAGGCGGCGGCATGAAAATAGGTCTGGCTCTGGGAAGCGGCTCCGCGCGCGGATGGGCGCACATCGGCGTCATTCAGGCGCTTGAGGAACTTGGCATCCGTCCCGACGTCATTTGTGGCACGTCCGTGGGCGCGCTCGTGGGCGCGGCCTGCGCGTCCGGGCATCTGGAGCGGCTGGAGGCGCGCCTCCGCGCGCTGACCAGACTGAACACCGCGACCTATTTCACCATCGGCGTCGCCGGGGGCGGGCTGGTGAACCGGGAAAAGCTGCACGCCCTCTTCGAGGAGTGCGTCGCGGACCCGGAAGCCGCCATCGAAGACCTGCCCGTCAAATACGCCGCCGTGGCTACGGACATGGAAACGGGCGGTGAATACTGGCTCCGGAAGGGGGCCGTCCTTCAGGCCGTGTGGGCCTCCATTTCGCTGCCCGGCCTGTTTCCGCCGGTGCACTACCACGATCGCTGGCTGTTCGACGGCGGGCTGGTCAACCCGGTGCCGGTGTCCGTCTGCCGCGCGCTCGGGGCCGATCTCGTCATCGCCGTAAACCTCAACGGCGAACTCGTCGGGCGGCACAACGCCGCGAAACGCCGGAGGGAGCGGGAAAAGGAACGGGAAGGCGAGGGCGATTTCGTGGAACGGATTGCCGCGACCATCCGGCAGCACGGCCTGTTCCCCGAGTGGCCGGCCCGCCCGAGCATGTTCGGAACGGTTGCCTGCGCCATCGACATCGTGCAGGATCGGATCACGCGCAGCCGTATGGCGGGCGATCCGCCGGACGCCGTTCTGACGCCCCGGCTGACGCACATTGGCCTGCTGGAATTTTATAAGGCCGAAGAGGCCATCGAGGAGGGAAAGGCCTGCGTGGAGCGCATGCGTCCGGTCATCGACGCCCTGTTCAGCCATTCCCCGTCCTGACGAAAAACCGGAGGGCGCATGCCTACCGTCTTTTCCCACCCCGCACCGGTGCTGGCTCTGGGGGCGCTTCTCGCCGGGCGCGGCCTGTCCGCCCGGATGCTTTTGTTCGGCGTGTGCTGCGCCGTGCTGCCCGACGTGGACGTGCTCGGCTTCAGGCTCGGCGTCAGCTACGGCGACGTGCTCGGGCACCGGGGCTTTTCCCACTCGCTGGCGTTCGCGGGCTTCATGGGCCTTGCCGGGGCCGCGTTCGCACCGCTTCTGCGCGGCGGGCGGCTGACGGGATTCTGCATGGGCTTCTTCGGCGTGGCGAGCCATATCCTGCTGGACGCCATGACCAACGGCGGCCTCGGCGTGGCGGCCTTCTGGCCTTTCGACGCCTCCCGCCATTTTCTCGACTGGCGGCCCATCCGGGTCTCGCCCTTCGGCCTGCGCGCTTTTCTCAGCCGGCGCGGCGTCAACGTGCTGCTCTCCGAACTGCGTTGGATATGGCTCCCCTGCCTTACGCTGATCGCGGGCGTCTGGCTGCTCCGGAAAGCCCGCCG
>CAUHBW010000029.1 GCA_959604115.1 uncultured Bilophila sp.
AACGGCGCGCCGTTTCTCTTGTCCGTATTGGGAAGCCTACTCGGCGTTTCCGTTTCCGCCGGGGTCCGGGGGGCGGCTCGCCCCTCGGACGGGGAGTCCAGAGGGGCGGTAAGCCCCTCTGGCCGCCGGAGGCGTATTCCCGTTAGCTGTGGCAGTGCGAGCCGCAGCCCTTGAACTTTTCGTAAAGCGCCTTGGGCAGAATGCCCTTGACGGACTTGAGGGCCAGCATGCGGCGCATGATGCCGAGCTGATCCTGCAAGGGAATCTTCTTGGGGCAGACGTCTTCGCAGCCGAGGAGGCCCATGCAGCCGAACACGCCCTGATCGTTGCCGATCACGTCGTAGTATTCGTCCTCGGAGCGGTTGTCGCGCGGGTCGATGTAGAAACGGGCGAGACGATTGATCGTCGCCGCGCCGAGAAAGTCCTTCCGCATCCGGGCCGTGCCGCAGGCCGCGATGCAACAGCCGCATTCGATGCAGCGATCAAGCTCGAAGATCTGCTCGGCAAGCTCGTTCTCCATACGCTCTTCCTGAGCGCGGGGGTCGAACGCCTTGTCCTGCGTGTGCACCCACGCCTCGATTTTGCGGCCCACTTCGCGGAACCACACGCCCGTATCCACGGACAGGTCGCCGAGCAGCTTGAAGACCGGCAGCGGGTGCAGCACGATGTGTTCGGGCAAGTCCTTGGTCTGGGTATGACAGGCGAGACCGGGACGTCCGTTGATGACCATGCCGCAGGAACCGCAGATGCCAGCGCGGCAGCAGAAGTCGAACTGGAGGCTGGGATCCTGCTGTTCGCGGATGATGTTCAGCGCGATGAACAGGGTCATGGAATTGTATTCGTCCACATAAAAGGACTGCATGTGCGGAACGGAGGCGGGATCAAGCGGATTGTACCGGAACACCTCGATATGCAATTTGCGACTCATTCTAACTCCCGAATCTGAAAAAAAATGTGTGCTTTTCAGAGCGCCTTTCGCGCTTCCTCTCACTCAAGACACAAAAGTCTTAGGAGGGAGGGAAGGGGGTCCGGCGAAGGGAGAAGGACTTCCTTCTCCCTTCGCCCATGGCGTACCCGCATTTACTTGATGGCTTCTTCCGCCTGTTCCTTGGTCTTGATCTTGTCGGCGGGAATGTCGGCGGGGATGATCTTGCCGCCGCCGTAGCCGCGTTCGCCCGGAGGCAGTTCAAACCACGGAGAGGCGTCTTCGTAATTAAGGGTAGGCAGGGAGTCGCCTTCCTTCCAGGTGGCGAGCGTGCGCTTCAGCCATTCGGCGTCGTTGCGCGCGGGGAAGTCTTCGCGGGTGTGCGCGCCGCGCGATTCCGTGCGCTGGAGCGCGCCGTAGGCGGTGCAGAGGGCCAGCTTGATCATGCCGGGAACGCGCAGGGCCATCGACAGTTCGGGCGTGAAGCCCTTTACGCTGCCGTGAAGCCCGATGTGCTTGGCGCGCTCGGAAAGTTCGAGCAGGCGATCGACGCCGTTCTGGAGGTCGGCGGCGTTGCGGAAGATGCCCACGTCGTCCATCATGACGTCCTGCATGGCGTTGCGGATTTCAAAACAGTTTTCCTTGCCGTTGCGGCTGGAAACGATGTCGTCGATGCGCTGGGCCACGAGCTTGTGGGCGTCGTTGATCGGCTCGGTCTTGAACGTGCTTTCCGTGCCCTTGAGGTATTCGACCATCTTGCTGCCGATGTAGCGGCCCGAAACCACGGTTTCCGCGAGGGAGTTGCCGCCCAGACGGTTGAAGCCGTGCAGATCCCAGCAGGCAGCTTCGCCGGCGGCGAACAGACCCTTGAGGCCGTAGGCCTGACCGTCCTTGTTCGTGCGGACGCCGCCCATCGAATAGTGCTGCGTCGGGCGCACGGGGATGAGCTGGTGGATCGGGTTCACACCGAGGAAGTGGGTGCAGATGTCGTAGATTTCACGCAGTTTCGTCGTGATGTGCTTTTCGCCGAGGTGGCGGATGTCCAGCCACAGGTGATCGCCGTAGGGGCTTTTCACGCCGAGGCCCTTGCGCATGTGCTCGGTCATGCGGCGCGAAACCACGTCACGGGAGGCAAGTTCGGCCTTTTCGGGCTCGTAGTCGGGCATGAAGCGGTATTCGTTCACGTCGAGGAGCGTTCCGCCGTCGCCGCGGCAGCCTTCCGTCATCAGGATGTCGGTGGGCACGCTGCCGGTGGGATGGAACTGGATGGCCTCCATGTTGCCGAGGGGCACGACGCCGGTGTTCAGGGCGCAGATCTGGCCGCCGCCGTCGCAGATGATGGCGTTGGTGGTCGCGCGGTAGATGCGGCCGTAGCCGCCCGTGGCGATGAGCGTGGCCTTGGCGATGTAGGCGATCAGTTCGCCGTCGCGCAGGGAGCGGACCACGGCGCCCATGCAGCGTTCGCCGTCATGGATGAGGGCTTCGGCCTGCATGCGGTCGTGGATTTCCACGCCGTACTGGAGGCACTTGCTGTCGAGGGTGTTGAGCACGGAACGGCCCGTGCCGTCAGCCGTGTAGCAGGTACGCCATTTCGCGGTGCCGCCGAAGGCGCGGGCGTGGATCAGCCCGTGCTTGGCTTCGTCCTCTTCGGCCTCGAAGGGCTTGCCGCCCTTGTAGTAGGTGTGCTTGCCCGCGACGACGCGGTTCCACGGCACGCCCCAGTGGGCCATTTCACGCATGACGATGGGCGCGGTGTCGGCGAAGATGCGCGCGACTTCCTGGTCGCAGCCCCAGTCGGACCCCTTCACGGTGTCCGCGAAATGAACGTCGGTGCTGTCGCCCTTGCCCATCACGGCGTTGCCGAGAGCCGCCTGCATGCCGCCCTGCGCCGCTGAGGAGTGGGACCGGCGGGGCGGGACGACGGAAAGACAGATCGTGTGGAAGCCTTCCATCGCGGCGGCGAGCGCCACGCGTTCGCCGGCAAGGCCCGCGCCAATACACAACACGTCGGAATAAATCGTTCTCATGACGCCCTCCCTTAAATAGCCATCGTGGCGAAGCTGTAGTGGGTTGCCAGACTCAGCAGTGCCAGACCGATAACGAGATAGAGGGCGTACTTGCGCCACTTCAGCCGGTTTTCACGAGTCAGGATGCCGAACTTCACGCCGATGCGGTAGAGGCCGATGGCGATGTGCAGGTCAAGCGCGGCGAACAGAACCAGATAGAAGGGAACCATGCCGCCCTGAATGGCGACCGCGCTCTTCTGCGCGGAGATGGGGAGGTTCGAGAGAATGTTGATGACGTGCGCGCTCGCCATCACCAGAATGATGATCGCGGTGACGACCTGAACGAGCCACAGCCATGTGTCCATGTGGTGCATCATCTTCGCCTGACGCCAGAACTCGCGAAGCTCCAGCGGGCTGAAGGGCATTTTCCGGGCCGCCAGAATGAAATGCAGCACGATGATCAGCAGGATGATCGGGCCGCCGATCTGGGCGAGATAGGACGTTTCAAGCAAGTCTGCAATGCCGTTCATGATGTTTGGACTGAGTATGACACTCGAAACAAGCAACATGTGCATAAACACGAAGCAGCACAGCAGGACACCTGTCAGCATTTGCACGACGTCGGTGTAGCCCGAGATATGGTTACGCAATCCGACATGTGAAGTGATGTTCGCCTGAGCCATCTTTTGGTTTCCTCCTCGGTGATAAAGAACCCTGAAACAATATAGTGATCCGTTTACCCTGCTCTCCCATGGTCGGACGACATATATGTAAAATCGACCAACCGTTCTTCTTTTTTTTAAAACTTGTATGATTACTCTGCCTGTTTTAAAGGCTACTTTTCTTTTTCTGTCAACCGGGGATTATTTGTGCAATCGAACAGTTGCGGCAATTGTGCTAAAAAGAACGCTTGGTATTTTCCATAATTAGCCAAACGCACTTTAACAAGAGTTGCTCTTATTTTGTATAACAATTCTTGTTCATTCACTTTTATTGCGTTATATTTCTTTGGGGAAAATCAATGTTCCGATTCCGTGCTATCGAAAAAAAGCCCCCGGACGCCTCTTCTGGAGGCTTTTCCGGAGCAACGGGGCTCCGTCCCCAGGAGGCCGCGCAACAAAAAACCCCCGTTCCGGGGCGGGAACGGGGGCGGACAAGGCGAAGAAGCGACAAACGGGCTTATTTCGCGCGCCAGGCGCCGTGCTTATTACAGTATGCACGAACGAAAACGACCTTGTCGGCCGGGACGGGGAATTCGACGACGGGAGTATCCCCGGCCTTGAAATATTTGCGCAGCACGGTGTCGTCGGCGGTGCGGACTTCGGCCCATTCGATCAGGTGATCGGCTTCCATGCCGTGCGGCTTGGACCCCACGCTCACCTTGCAGCCGCCGTCGGTGGCTTCCAGAACGGGCATGTGGGATTCTTTGGTGCCCACGGGTTCGCGATCATCGATCACTTCCATGGTTTTGCCGCAACAAATCATGGCGCTGACGCCGTCATGCACGATTTCGGTCACAGTGCCACAAATGGGGCAACGATACAGCTGGTAACGGTACGTCATCGGATAAATCTCCCGGGCAGCGGACGCTGCGGTCATAGTGTATCTTGCTAACGATAATTATGACTACTATTCTTTACCGCGGTTGTCCAGCCTTTTGATCCCGGAATTTCCACAATTTTTTCATGAGCCCAAGCGGCGATCCCGTGTCAAAAAAGCCCCGCTCGTCAAAGCGGGGCTCATAGTTCTACTTCGCCAACAGCATCCACACCTCGCCGGGGCCGTTGAGATGCCCCGCGATAAAGGCCGCCCGGGCTCCCTTGCCGCAGAACAGGTCCACGCGCCGCCCCCGGATCGCCTCGCCGGTATCCTGCGCCAGCCCGAGGCCCCGGAGCGGCGTGGTCGGGACCGCCGTGCCGGAAGCGAACGGAGCGGCGGGATCGGGAATGTCCACGTCAAAGGCGATGACCGCGCCGAGCGGAAAGGTGGTACGGTCCACCGCCAGCGAAACCATCGGGCTGAGCGGCGTGCCCATGCTGCCGACGGGTCCGGAGGCGATGGTCCCCGCCGGAGCTTGCGGCCCCTTGCGGAAAAAGATGTAGCGCTCGTTGCGCCGCAGCAGCGCGTCACGGGATTCGGGGTGCTCGCGCAGCCATTGCCGGATGGACTGCATGCTCACCTGTCCCGGAGGAATCTCGCCCTGATCCTCCAGATAGCGGCCGATGCTCAGGTACGGGCGTCCGTTGGAGCCCGCGAAGCGCACGGGCATTTCCCCGCCGTCCTCGAACCGCAGACGGCCCGATCCCTGCACATGGAGGAAGAAAGCGTCCACGGGATCGGCCAGCCACGCCAGTTCCAGCCCTCTGCCGCGCAGCACGCCGCGCCCGCCGTCCAGCCCGTCGATCTCGGCGCGCGTATAATAAGGAACGGGCTGCCCCCCCTTCGTGCGGTACACGATGCGCCGACCGATGAGATCGCTCTGGAAACGGCCGAGATTCAACTGGCGCAAATCCGGGGGCAGCTTGTACAACGGCGCGGCATAGCCGGGCTTCCGGGTGCGGCTTGCCTTGACGACGGGCTCATAGTATCCCGAAAAAGCCGCGCCTTCCGAGAGCCTGATCCAGCGGAACCGTTCCGCCAGCAGCTCGGGTTCGGCGTCCAGCCGGGGCAGCAGCGCCTCAAGGCGATCCAGCGTCCGGGCCACGTCGCCCCACGTGACGGCGATGTCCCCGTGCGCGACCGCCACCTGTCCGGCTTCGCGGTTCGCGATGTGCGCCCGGCTGGCCCGCAGGGCCGGCGCCAGATCTTTCCACGAACGGAGCCGCTGGCCCGCCCGGTCGAGCTTCGCCGCCAACGGAACGGCCCGCTCGTCGCTTTCGACCACGAACGTATCGGCATGATCCCGCTGAACGGCGGACGGCCGGGGCGGAAGCGGCGCGGCGCATCCCGCAAGCAGGATCAGGGACAGAAGGGCCGCCGCCAGAACGCCCGCCCCGCGTTTTTGAGGAACTTTCAGCAAAGGACGCTGTTCATGCACGACTTTCCTACTCCCGATGTTTGGCTCGCCCACCGCGTCTCCTATGGGGAGACGGATACGATGGGGTACCTCTATTACGCAGAATATCTGCACCTTTTCGAGCGTTCCCGAAGCGAGTTCATCCGCAGCATGGGCATGAGCTACGCGGACGTGGAGCGTTTCGGCATCATGCTGCCGGTGCGCGAGGCGCAATGCCGCTACAGGAAGCCCGCCCGGTACGACGATCTCATCCACATCCACGCCGGGATAGCCGAAGTCGGGCGCGCGTCGCTGACCTTTGTGTACAATGTGACTGACGCCGAGCGCAAGACCCTCCTCGCGGAAGGCATGACGCAGCACGCCTGCACCAACAGGGAGGGCCGCCCCGTCCGTCCGCCCGAATGGTTCGTGCGCCTCATGCGCGGCGAACCGTTCTCGAAACCCCAATAACCCCCCCGCCAGACCGCCGTGGGCGAAAAACGCCGTTCCCGAACGCGGACCGTCCGTTTCGGGAACGCCGCGCCAGAATCCGAAGGCGGACCCCGCAGCCGTCCGCGATACCGAACCATCGTCTGCGTTGCAAAATGGGGAAGGACCGCCCGCAAAGCGCCCTTCCCCTTGTTTCGCCCGCCTTCCGCCTCTCGGCGTTGTTTCCCTTCAGAAAGCGCAATTATCCTCGTTATGTTCTTTGGCAGTTTCTCGATACAGATTGACGCTTTCTCATAAGACACGGTTATTCGTCTCGGCTATTGTTCCCACAATGGATTATCTCTTTTACAGAGAAAGTCCGTCTCTCCTCTTTATACGCCAGAATGCATTGATACGTTCTTAACGAACAAGCATTGCCTCTCACGGAATCCTTCTGTGATGGGGTCTGAAAGTCATACCTTTTTTTCCTGCGATCTCGATCATGTCCAGACCGGAACCTCATACCTTAAAGGAGTTTCTTATGGCACGGTGGTTCAAGATGCTGACAGGCGCACTGGCGATGGCTCTTTTCGTTTCCTTTTCCTGCGCGGCGTTCGCGGCGGCTCCGGTCAAGATGCGCACCGCGTGGCTTGACGAGCACGAAGCCTTCCTCGTCTGGTACGCCAAGGAAAAAGGCTGGGACAAGGAGGAAGGGCTCGACATCGAAATGCTGCTGTTCTCGTCCGGCATGGCGCAGCTCAACGCCCTGCCCTCCGGGGAATGGGTGCTCGCCGGAACCGGTGCGGTGCCGGGCATGATGGGCGCGCTCCGCTACGGCACGTACACCGTCGCCATCACCAACGACGAATCCTTCACCAACGCCCTGCTGCTCCGCCCCGACAGCCCTATCCTCAAGACCAAGGGCTATAATAAGGATTACCCCGAAGTGTACGGGCATCCCGACGACGTGCGCGGCAAGACCTTCCTCATCACCACCATGTCCTCCCCGCACTTCACCCTGAGCCACTGGCTGCGCGTGCTCGGCCTCAAGGAAACCGACGTCGTGATCAAGAACATCGATCAGGCGCAGGGCCTCGCGGCGTTCGACAGCGGCATCGGCGACGGCGTCTGCCTGTGGGCCCCGCACATGTTCGTGGGCATGGACAAGGGCTGGAAGGTCGCGGGCACCCCGAACACCTGCGGCGTGGGCCTGCCCACCGTGCTCATGGGCGACAAGAAGTTCTGCGACGAACACCCCGAACTGGTCGCCAAGTTCCTGCGCGTGTTCCTGCGCTCCGCCAACATGCTCCAGAAGGAATCGCCCGAAGCCCTCGCCCCCGAGTACTGCCGCTTCTTCCAGGAATTCGTCGGCAAGACCTTCACGCCGGAAATGGCCGCCCTCGACATCAAGACGCATCCCGTGTTCAGCCTTGACCAGCAGCTCGCCCTGTTCGACGATTCCAGGGGGCAGAGCACCGTCGCCAAGTGGATGGCCGACATCGCCGCCTTCTTCGCCAACGTGGGCCGGATCACGCCCGACGAGCTGAAGGTGGTCAAGGACGGCTCCTACGCCACGGGCAAGTTCCTGAAGCTCGTCCAGCGTCCCATCCCCGACTACAAGTAACCCTTGCCCCTCTGCCCTCCGCCTTTGCCGGCCCTTCCCTTGGGAGGGGCCGGCCCGTTTTTGCAAAAACGCATGATTCTAACTCACTGAGTGCCCAACCAGTTCGTTTTCGGAGGAAGGGGCTTCCCTCTTTGCCCGTCGTCTGATATTCTGTGAAAGTTCACCTTTGCATTGCTTCGGGGGGAAAACCGTTGCCGGACTTTGCGCGGGACGCCGGGAAAGGGAAGAAAAAAAGCCCTCTTTTTTTCTTTTATCCAGACCTGTTGCCCTGTTAGAGTGGATATGTTAGATTTTTCTCGTGAAGAAGGTCTATTGGTCTTTGAACCACTATACTGCCGGGAGAACCATGGAAACAATCAATCTTGAAACCACACGCGACGAAGCCTTTCTTCGCGAGGTGGAAGCAGAAAGCGGTCAGAAAGTGACCACCTGCTACCAGTGTGGCAACTGCACGGCCGGGTGTCCCTGCGGCCCTGAGTATGACCTCCAGGTCAGCCAGGTCATGCGGGCGATCCAGCTCGGCAACAAGGAGATGGCGCTGTCGAGCCGCTCCCTGTGGCTGTGCGTGTCGTGCTCGACCTGCACGTCGCGCTGCCCCAACAACATCGACGTCGCCAAGGTCATGGACGTGCTGCGGCACATGGCCTGGAAGGAAGGCAAGACGAACTACGCCATGTCGTCGTTCTGGCAGTCCTTCCTGACGACCGTTCGCCACTTCGGGCGCACCTACGAGCTGGGCGTCATGGCCATGTTCATGGCCCGCACCGGCCGGGTGTTCACCGACGTGGACCTTGCGCCGCGCATTCTGCCCAAGCAGAAGCTGCCCTTCAAACCCCACACCATCGTCGGCAAGGACGCTGTGGCCCGCATCTTCAAGCGTTTCGACGAACAGCGCAGCGCCGAGGGGGACAAGTAAATGAAACTCGCCTATTACCCCGGCTGTTCCGGTCAGGGAACGTCCGCCGAGTACGAGCGTTCCACCCGCGCCGTCTGCCGCGCGCTTGAAATCGCCCTGAAGGAAATCCCGGACTGGAGCTGCTGCGGTTCCACGCCGGCCCACGCCTGCGACCACGTGCTCTCCGCCGCCCTGTCCGCGCGCAACCTCGCGCTGGCCGCCTCCGACGGAGCCGAACGCGTGGGCACGCCCTGCCCGAGCTGCCTCGCCAACCTCAAGACCGCCAAGTACCGCATGCAGGACGAGGCGTTCCGCGACAAGGTCAACGCCCTCCTCGACAATCCCTGTCCCGAAGAGCTGCCCGAGACCGTGTCCATCCTTCAGGTGCTCGTCGAGGACTACGGCCTCGACGCCATCGCCGGAAAGGTCAAGAAGCCCCTCGAAGGCATCAAGGTCGCCTGTTACTACGGCTGCCTGATGAGCCGCCCCGCAGGCATCATGCAGTTCGACGACCCCGAAAACCCGATGGCGATGGACAACATCATGACGGCGCTCGGCGCCGAGGTGGTGCCCTTCCCCCTGAAGACGGAATGCTGCGGCGCCGCCATGGGCATTCCCCGCCGCGACATCACCGCCCGCCTCACCGGCCGCATCCTTGAGCGCGCGCAGGCTTTCGGCGCGGACGCAGTCGTCGTCGCCTGTCCGCTGTGCCACATGAACCTCGACCTGCGCCAGCGCCAGGCCGTGGGCGGAAACATGAAGATGCCGGTGCTGTATTTCACGCAGCTCATGGGGCTGGCCCTCGGCCTGCCGCATCAGGAACTCGGCTTCGAAAAGCTCTGCGTCAGCCCCGACGAACTTCTGCGGAAGATCGACGCCGCGGCAGCCGCCAAGGCAGCCGCCGCGAAGGCCGATGAAGCCAAAGAGGAGGCCAAGGCATGAAACTAGGCGTTTTTATCTGCCACTGCGGGTCGAACATCGCCGGGACCGTTGACTGCGCCAAAGTCGCCGAAATCGCCCGGACCTATCCCGACGTGGCCTTCGCCACCGACACCATGTACACCTGCTCGGAACCCGGTCAGGAAGAAATCGTCGCCGCCATCAAGGAACACCGCCTCGACGGCGTCGTCGTAGCCTCCTGTACCCCGCGCATGCACGAGCCGACCTTCCGCCGCACCGTGGAACGCGCCGGGCTCAACAAATACATGTTCGAAATGGCCAATATCCGCGAACATGTGTCGTGGATCGGCAAGGACAAGGAAGCCAACACCAACAAGGCCGCGGAACTCGTGCGCATCGCCGTCGAAAAGCTGCGCCGCGACAACCCGCTGTTCTCCAAGTCCTTCGAATCCACCAAGCGCGTGCTCGTCATCGGCGGCGGCGTGGCCGGCATTCAGGCCGCCCTCGACTGCGCCGACGCGGGCCTCGACGTGCTCCTCGTGGAACGCGAAAGCCACATCGGCGGCAAGATGGCGAAGCTCGACAAGACCTTCCCCACCGTCGACTGCTCGAGCTGCATTCTCGGCCCCAAGATGGTCGACGTCGCCCAGCACCCCAAAATCACGCTCATGGCCGCTTCCGAAGTGACCAACGTGGCGGGCTATGTGGGCAACTTCACCGTGACCGTCAAAAAGAAGGCCACCTACGTCGACTGGTCCAAGTGCACCGGCTGCGGCGCCTGCATGGACAAGTGCCCCGCCAAGAAGACGCCCGACAAGTTCAACGAATTCGTCGGACCCACCACGGCGATCAACATCCCCTTCCCGCAGGCGATCCCCAAGAAGGCCACCATCAATCCCGAGTTCTGCCGCAAGCTCACCTCGGGCAAGTGCGGCGTGTGCGCGAAGGTGTGCCCCACCGGGGCCATCAACTATGAAATGAAGGATGAGGAAGTCACGGAAACCGTGGGCGCCATCGTGGCCGCCACCGGCTACGATCTCATGGACTGGACGGTCTACGGCCAGTACGGCGCGGGCCAGTACCCCGACGTCATCACCTCGCTCCAGTACGAACGCATCATGTCCGCCTCCGGCCCCACCGGCGGCCACATCAAGCGTCCGTCCGACGGCAAGGAACCCAAGAGCGTCGTCTTCATCCAGTGCGTCGGCTCCCGCGACCGCTCCATCGGGCGTCCCTACTGCTCCGGCTTCTGCTGCATGTACACCGCCAAGCAGGCCGTGCTCACCAAGGACCACATCCCCGATTCCCAGTCCTACGTCTTCTACATGGACATCCGTTCCAACGCGAAGCTGTATGACGAGTTCACCCGCCGCGCCATCGAGGAATACGGCACGCAGTACATCCGCGGCCGCGTTTCCGCCATCCAGCCCGACGGGCACGGACAGTACATCGTGCGCGGCGCGGACACCCTGCTCGGCAAGCCCGTCGAGGTGAAGGCCGACATGGTCGTGCTCGCCGTGGGCATCGAAGGCGCGAAGGGCGCGAACAAGCTCGCCGAAACCCTGCACATCTCCTACGACAACTTCGGGTTCTTCATGGAATCCCACTGCAAGCTCCGTCCCGTGGAGACGAACACCGCCGGCGTGTTCCTCGCGGGCGTGGCGCAGGGGCCCAAGGACATCCCGTCGTCCGTCGCGCAGGGCAGCGGCGCCGCCGCCAAGGTCATCGGCCTGCTCTCCAAGCCGCTCCTCGAAAGCGACCCGCAGATTTCCGTCGTGGACATCAAGCGGTGCGTGGGCTGCGGCAAGTGCATCAAGGTGTGCCCGTTCCAGGCCATCGTCGAAAAGGAAATTCGTGGCGAAAAGAAGGCGCAGACCATTGAGGCCGTGTGTCAGGGCTGCGGTCTCTGCACCGCCACCTGCCCGCAGGGCGCCATTCAGCTCTCCCACTTCACCGACAACCAGATCCTTGCGGAGGTAGACGCTCTATGTCGGTTCTGACAGGCAAAGAACTCCGGATCGTAGGCTTCCTCTGCAACTGGTGCTCCTATGGCGGCGCCGACACTGCGGGGGTCGCTCGTTTCACCCAGCCTACGGACCTGCGTATCATCCGCGTCCCCTGCTCGGGCCGCGTCAATCCCCTGTTCCCCCTGAAAGCCCTGCTTTCCGGCGCGGACGGGGTGCTCGTGTCCGGCTGTCACCCGCGTGACTGCCACTACTCGGAAGGCAACTACTACGCCCGCCGCCGTCTCGAAACGCTGAAGGAATTCCTGCCCATCGTCGGCATCGATCCCCGCCGCTTCGAGTATACCTGGGTGTCCGCCTCCGAAGGCCAGCGCTGGCAGGCCGTGGTCACCGCGTTCACCGAACGCGTCCACAAGCTCGGACCCGCGCCCAAGTTCGAAGAAGCCAAGCCGCTCTACGTCATGCCCGACCTTGAGCTGCCCGCACCTCTGCGTCCTCTCGGCTGCGGCGTCAACCCCGCCGCGATGACCGAGCTCAAGGACCAGATCAAGGCCGCCCTCGAAGCCAAGGAAGTCGAGTTCGTCATGGGCTGGCAGCAGGGCTTCGACGGCCTGCACGCCACGCCGCTCTACATGCGCAAACCCGAGGACGTCGAAAAGCTCATCTGGGGCCCGCTCAACGTCCACTCCCTCGCCACCTACCTGCCCCTCTTCAAGGGCAAGAAGGTCGGCATCGTGGTCAAGGGCTGCGACTCGCGCGGCGTTGTGGAACTCCTCCAGGAGAACCTCATCAACCGTGAGGACGTGGTCATCTTCGGCATGGGCTGCAACGGCACCGTCGACGTGAGCCGCGTGCTCGCCAAGATCGGCGACGTCACCGAAGTCGAATCCGTGACCGGCACCGGCGCCACCCTCAAGGTCCGCGCCGACGGCAAGGACTACGAGTTCGCCATGCAGGACGTGGCGCAGGACAAATGCCGCGCCTGCACCGTGCCCAACGCGGTCATCCACGACCACTTCGCGGGTTCGCCCACGGCCATCCCGGACGGCGCCCAGCCCGCCATGCCCGCCATCATGACCTTCCTCGACGGCCTGAGCCTTGAGGAACGCATGGGCTTCTGGCGCGGCAACATCGAGCGCTGCATCCGCTGCTACGCCTGCCGCAACGCGTGCCCCATGTGCGTGTGCCGCGACAACTGCGTGGCGGACAGCCGCGAGCCGCACTGGCTCACTCAGGAAGACACGCCGACACAGAAGATGTTCTTCCAGCTCATCCACGCGATGCACCTCGCCGGACGCTGCACCGGCTGCGGCGAATGCAACCGCGCCTGTCCGATGGGCATTCCGGTCGGGGCCCTCAAGCTCCAGATGGGCCGCGTCGTGAAGAAGCTGTTCGAGTACGCCCCCGGCATGGACGTGGACGCCGTGCCTCCGCTGCTCGGCTTCCAGCTTGAGGAAAAGAACATCCACGAACACCATATCGAGGGAGCATAAACGCATGAGCGCCATACGATTCCTCGCTGCCGACAAGCTGGCCTCCTGGCTGGCCGAAGTGGCGGCATCCCGGCAGGTGCTGGCCCCTCGTCAGGAGGGCAAAGCGGTTGTGTTCCGGCCTCTCGTCGCCGGAGAAACGCCGTCGCTGGCCCGCGCCACGATATCCCCGAAGACCGCCGTGTTCCCCGCCTGCGAAACGCTGATCCGCTTCACCGGCGAAAAGGACCCGGAAAATCCGGCCAAGCTGAACATGAAACTGGACGACACCCCCGACGCTCCGGCCCGGATGGTGTTCGGGTGCCGCTCCTGCGACGCCCGCGGCTTCGCCGTGCTCGACAAGCCCTTCCTTGAAGGCAAGTTCCAAGACGCCTACTACAAGGCCCGCCGCGACAACCTGCTGGTCGTCACCCGGACCTGCGACAATCCGTGCAGCACCTGCTTCTGCCACTGGACGGGCGGCGGCCCCGCCAACCCCACCGGCTCCGACGTGCTGCTCACCGCGGTGGACGGCGGCTTCGTGCTTGAAGCCGTTTCCGAGAAGGGCGAAGCCTTCCTCGGCGAAACCAAGCTCCCCGACGGCGCGGACAAGATGGACGAAGCCAAGGCCAACCGCGCCAAGGCCGAAGCGGGCATGAAGCCCGCGCCGGATCTGTCCAAGGCGGCCCGTCGCCTCGAACAGCGCTTCGCCGACGTGGAGTTCTGGGCGCAGCAGACCGCGAAATGCCTCTCCTGCGGCGCGTGCACCTATATGTGCCCGACCTGCCAGTGCTTCAACATCTCCGACGAGGGCGATCCCCTCGAAGGCCGCCGGCTGCGCAGCTGGGACAACTGCATGTCCCCCCTGTTCACCCGCGAAGCCAGCGGGCACAACCCCCGCACGGCCAAGGCCCTGCGCATGCGCAACCGCGTTTCGCACAAGTACTGGTACGCTCCCGACTACAGCGACGGGCGTTTCGCCTGCACCGGCTGCGGTCGGTGCATCAAGCAGTGCCCGGTGTCGCTGGACATCCGTGAAATTGTCCTCAACGCCATCGCGGATGACGCGGAAGCCAAATAAGGAGTCTGAACATGGCAGGGACGCACAATCCCCTCTTGCCTGAAATGGCGACCGTCATCGAAACCGTGCAGGAAACGCACAACATCAAAACGTTCCGCGTGCGTTTCGATGATGAAGAAAAAATGAAGAACTTCACCTTCCAGCCCGGACAGGTGGGGCAGCTCTCCGTTTTCGGCGTGGGCGAGTCGACCTTCGTGATCAACTCTTCCCCGACCCGTATGGATTACCTCCAGTTCTCCGTGATGAAGGCCGGCGAGAACACCGCCGCCCTGCACAAGCTCAACGCCGGCGACAAGATCGGCGTGCGCGCTCCGCTCGGCAACTGGTTCCCCTATGAAGAATGGAAGGGCAAGAACATCTTCTTCATCGGCGGCGGCATCGGCATGGCCCCCATCCGCACCATCATGGTGTACCTGCTGGACAACCGCAAGGATTACGGCGACATCAGCCTGCTGTACGGCGCCAAGACTCCCGCGGACCTGTCCTTCCAGTCCGACATGCCCGAATGGCTGGAACGCAAGGACCTGAACGTCACCCTGACCATCGACAATCCCGCCGACGGCTGGGAACACAAGGTCGGCCTCATCCCCAACGTGCTGAAGGAAATCGGGCCCAAGCCCGACAACACCATCGCCGTTCTCTGCGGCCCGCCGATCATGATCAAGTTCACCCTCGCGGCCCTCGTCGAACTGGGCTTCCCGGACGAACAGATCTACACCACGCTGGAAAAGCGCATGAAGTGCGGCATCGGCATCTGCGGACGCTGCAACATCGGCGGCAAGCTCGTCTGCGTGGACGGCCCCGTCTTCTCCAACAAGCAGCTCAAGGAACTTCCCCCCGAGCTGTAATGATTGCATAAATGGGGGAGGGGGGAACCTTTCTTCAGAAGGGCTCCCCCTTCCCCCTCTCCCTCCTGAGAGATTAGGAAGGGGGAGTACAGGCGACGAAAACGGCATGTTCCCAGTGTGGGACGATGCCGTTTTGTTTTTTGAAGCGTTGTTGCGAAGCCGTGTCGGGAAGGCGTGGACGCGCCGAACGGACGAGGAGGCGGTATGATGCGGGGCTTCATCGGGCTGGCGGCGATTATGGCGCTGGCATGGGCGATCGGAGAGCGGCGCGGATTCAGCCTGCGACGGGTCGCGGCCGGGCTCGGGCTCCAGTTCGGGCTGGCGGCGCTCCTGCTGCACCTGCCGTGGATGTCGCACCTGTTCCTGTGGCTGAACAAGGTCACGGAAGCTCTGAGCGACGCCACGCTCGCGGGGTGCTCCTTCCTGTTCGGCTACCTCGGCGGCGGACCGTTGCCGTTCACGCCCACGCCCGGCTCCTCCACATGGGTGTTCGCCTTCGTATCCCTGCCCATGATCATCGTACTCAGCGCCCTGTCCGCGCTCCTGTTCCATTGGGGCGTGCTCCAGAGGCTCGTGCGCGGCTTTTCCCTGCTCCTCCGCAGGAGCATGGGCATCGGCGGCGCGCTCGGGGTGGGCGTATCAGCAAACATTTTCATGGGGATGGTCGAAGCGCCGCTGCTCATCCGGCATTACCTGCGGAACATGACGCACAGCGAACTGTTCGCGCTCATGACCACGGGCATGGCGACCATTGCGGGCACCGTGCTGGTTCTCTACGCGCAGGTGCTCTCTCCGATCCTCGACAACGCGCTCGGGCAGATACTCACCGCCTCGCTCATCAGTTGCCCCGCCTCTCTGCTCATCGCGGAACTCATGGTGCCGGAGACGCGCGAGCCCTCGGAGGGCGGCGCGATCGAGGTCAGGTACCGCAGCGGGATGGACGCCATCAGCGAAGGCACGGCGGAGGGCCTCAAGCTGTATATGAACGTCGCGGCCATGCTGCTGGTGTACGTGGCTCTCGTCCATCTGCTCAACGCCATCGTCGGGGGCCTGCCCGACGTGGGCGGTCAGCCCCTCAGCCTCCAGCGGCTTTTCGGCTGGCTGTTCGCGCCGCTGGCGTGGCTGCTCGGCATCCCATGGAGCGAGTGTTCCGCAGCCGGTCAGCTTCTCGGCACCAAGGCCGTGATCAACGAACTCGTGGCCTACATGGACATGACCACCCTGCCCGCCGGAACCTTCTCGCCGCGCAGCGTCCTCATCCTCACCTATGCCCTGTGCGGCTTCGCCAACCCCGGCAGCGTGGGGATCATGCTCGGCGGCATGGGCGGCATGATCCCCGAGCGACGTCAGGAAATGCTTTCCCTCGGCCTGCGTGCCGCTCTCGGCGGCATGCTCGCCTCCTGCATGACCGGCGCCGTCATCGGAATTATCGGTTGACTCGGAGAATTGGGGAAGGGAGGGAAAACTTTTCTGAAGAAAAGCTTTTCCCTCCCTTCCCCA
>CAUHBW010000030.1 GCA_959604115.1 uncultured Bilophila sp.
CAGGCTGGCGACGTATTTGGGCCTGTTGCCCCACCAGTTGGCGCTGTTGGGGAGCTTCGTCACCGGAGTGTTGGCCTTGTTGAACTCCGCAAGCGTCTGCCACTGGGACAGCGGCAGGGCGATGTAGCCGGGCAGGACGTTGAACAGCAGCGCGTGGTCCGTGGACCCCTGCACGTTGGGTTCGCCGCGCAGGGCGTTGATGCCGCCGCCCGCCACGCCGATGTTGCCGAGCAGGAGCTGCACCAGCGTGGAGCAGCGGATGTTCTGCACGCCCACGGTGTGCTGGGTCCAGCCGAGCGCGTACAGGATGGTGCCCGCCTTGTCGGCCTTGCCGGTGGCGGCGAAGTTCTTGTAGACCTTGAGCAGGTTTTCTTCGGAAACGCCCGTGATGTCGGAAACGTTCTTCAGCGTATAGCGCGAGTAGTGCTTCTTCATGAGGTTGAAGACGCACCGTTCGTTTTTGAGCGTGAAGTCCCGCACGGGAGCGCCGTCGGGGCCCGTTTCAAAGCCCCACTGCTTCTGATCGTATTTGCGGGTGTTGGCATCGTAGCCGCTGAACAGGCCGTCCTTGAAGTCGTAGCCCTTGCCGACGACGAACGATGCGTTGGTGTAGTTGACGACGTAATCGTGAAGATAGCTGTTCGATTCAATGATGTAGTTGACCATGCCGCCGAGGAACGCGATGTCCGTGCCGGAGCGCAGCGGCACATGGAAATCGCAGCGGGCGGACGTGCGGGAGAACTTGGGGTCGACGTGCATGAGCACGGCGCCGTTGTCCTTCGCCCGCATGATCCACTTGAACGAAACAGGATGATGTTCAGCGGCATTGCTGCCGATAATAAGCACCGCATCGGCATTCTTGATGTCGATCCAGTGGTTGGTCATAGCACCGCGTCCGAACGACTCTGCCAGAGCCGCAACAGTGGGGCTGTGTCAGACCCGGGCCTGGTGGTCCATATGGACAACTCCCAGGCCGCGCATGGCTTGATGGATGACGGCGCATTCCTCGTTGGAGGCGTGCGAGGTTCCCATCATGAAGAGGGTTTCCAGACGGTTGACGGTCTGGCCTTTTTCGTTTTTGAGGATCAGATCCTTGTCGCGCGTATCCTTCACGCGGCGGGCGATCTGTTCCATCATCCAGCCCCAATTCTTTTCCTCCCATTTTTCACTGTAGGGAGCGCGGTAAAGCGGCTTGGTGAGGCGGTGCGGATTGGTATACATGGAGAACAACGCCGCGCCCTTGGCGCACAGCGAACCCTCGTTGACGGGGAAATCCGGGTCCCCTTCGGTGCTGACGAGCTTGCCGTCGCGCACATATGCGATGACCTGACAGCAGACGGCGCAGAAAGGACAGATCGTGATGACCTCTTTCGCGCCTTCTATCTTGAGCGAACCGGCGTAGGCCTGCGCTTCCTCCAGATTGAAGCCGAACTGGCTGAGCGTGAGGCACAAGGCGCCCATCCCGGCCATTTTCAGGAACCCTCTTCGTGTGTAGCTCATACGTCTCCTCTCCTGTATATGCTTTGAAAAGCATAATAAATACCGCAAAAAACGTCTCGAAAGCCGTCTTTTCCCTTTTTGGGGCGTTGAAAAGGCTCCGAAAGGGACCGTTGCGGGAACACTGCGGAAAAGAACGTTCCCGGCAACGATTGACGCGGTATAATCATTTTCCGTGACCGTACCGTAAAAAAAAGGCCGCATCAAGGCGGCCTCCTCTTTTTTTTGGACGTCGTTCCCTTCGTTGCAATCATGCACGAAACCGTGAAACGGCATGATATCAGCCGATTAGGAAAAGACACGATCCCGGCGGGCCGGACGCGGCGCCAAACCGCGCCGAAGACTGCCCTCCGCTATGATCTCGAAGGGTTATACGGCAAAAGGCGGGTGAAAAAACCGTGCTTCACCCTTGTTGCCGGGGACGGGGCCGCTTTCAATCCGGATTTTTTTCACAACGGATATTGAAGAAAAAGATACGGTTTTCCCTTGAAAAGATCGCATCCGAAGGCGTCGAGGCGTGTATCCGAAGGAGCGGACGGGGCTGTTTTCTCTCTTCGTGGGCGTCACGCGCTCGTTTTCGCATCATCCCTCGTCGCCGCCGTGAGGCATCCGAGGATGTCCGTCGCCTTTCCCGACCGGACGGTTTTTCATGGCTGAACGTGTGCGAAGAGTCCGCGAAGAGCCTTCCGGGCGGCAAGGCGGGACGGGCTCGCCGTATGCCGTGCCCGTCCTCTCCCGTTGCCTGTCGGCGAACCCGACTGGGAGAATCAGGCAATAATGAGAGAGAATTGTATCTGTTTCCCTATGGAGGAAACGGTTATACGGACGGTATCAGAAATTTCTACCGAGGAGTTTCGCCCATGTACAAAAACACATACGTTCCTCCGAGGCGCATCGGAAACTTTTCCGGCCAGTCCGGAGCGCGCCGCGCGAACGTCTCCCGGTGCTGGTTTCGTTTCGCCGTGGTGTTGTTTCTGTTCGTCGGGACGTTGCTGGCGGGGAAGGCTCTTGCCGCGACGACTCCCGGTTCGAACGATGGAGGGAGACGAATGGACAGGTCCGTTTCGGCTGAACAGACGTTGTTGAAGCTCTTTGGAACCACGCAAACGCCGTTGTCGGAGACGGATCCCGATTTCGCCGCCATGCGGGACCGCCTGATCCACGGCGAGATCGCCGTGCAGGGGACGCTGGACGACAAGCAGCGGGAACTGATCACACTGGTCGTTCTGGCGACCGGCCAGACGCTGGACGGGATCAAGGCGCACGTCGGCGCGGCGCTGCAAGCCGGAGCCACGCCCGTGGAGATCAAGGAAGCGTTGTACCAGTGCGCGCCGTACATCGGTTTCCCCAAGACCGAAGCCGCGTTGCGTCTGGTCAACGACGCCTTTGCGGAAAGGCGCGTCGCGCTTCCCGTGGGAAGCCGGAGCACGGTCACCGAGGACACCCGCTACGCCGACGGACTTAAGGTGCAGAAGGGAATTTTCGGAGGCGCCATCGACACGATGCACCGGAACACCCCGGCCAGCCAGAAGGCCATCATGCAGGACATGCTCACGGGGTTTTGCTTCGGGGACGTCTACACGCGGAAGGGGCTTGACCTCAAGAATCGCGAATTGTTGACCTTTTCGATCATCAGCGCGCTGGGCGGCTGCGAGAATCAGGTCAAGGCGCATGTGCAGGGGAACATCAACGTGGGCAACAGCAAGCGGAATCTGATCGATGCGCTGGCCCAGAGTCTGCCCTACATCGGTTTCCCCCGGACCCTGAACGCGCTGGCCTGCGTCAACGCCGTGGTCCCGGAAGAAGGGCAGGCGAAGTAGTTTTGCGGAACGCCGCCGTTTCCGGCGGTCCAGCCGTCCTCAGGGGCGCGCGTCCGGAAACGGCGGCGTCCGACGCATACCGAATCACAAGGAGCACATATATGGCCGGATCGTTTTCCCGCCGGAGTTTTTTGAAGGGCGGAGCCGTCGCCGTCGGCGCGCTCGCCGCGGGCGTTCTGCCGGTACCCGCCGTGTCCGCACCTGAGGAAAGGGCGAAGGTGTTCTTTACCCGGGACATCAGCGTGGAAGGGCTCTTGAAGATCTACGCGCGCGTCAGTCAGGACATGACCGGAAGGATCGCCATCAAGCTGCACACCGGCGAGCCCCACGGGCCGAACATCCTGCCCCGCGACATGGTCAGGGCGTTTCAGGCGACCATCCCGGACAGTTCCATCGTGGAATGCAACGTGCTGTATCCCAGTCCGCGCCAGACCACGGAAGGGCACCGGGAAACGCTGAGGACGAACGGCTGGACCTTCTGCCCAGTGGACATCATGGACGAGGAGGGAGACGTCAGCCTGCCCATCCCCGGCGGCAAGTGGCTCAAGGAAGTGGCCGTGGGCAAGCATATCCTCAACTACGACTCCATGCTGGTGCTGACCCATTTCAAAGGGCACGTCATGGGCGGGTTCGGCGGTTCGCTCAAGAACATCGCCATCGGCTGCGCGTCCGGCAAGGTCGGCAAGGCTCAGCTTCACAGCGACGGCAAGGAGCTCTGGGCGGGCGGGCCGCTGTTCATGGAGCGCATGGTCGAGGGGGGCAAGGCCGTCACCACGCATTTCGGGCGGCGCATCACCTACATCAACGTGCTCAGAAACATGTCGGTGAGCTGCGACTGCGAAGGCGTCAACGCCCTGCCGCCCACCGCGCCGGACGTGGGCATTCTGGCCTCGACCGACATTCTCGCCGTAGACCGGGCGTCGGTGGACATGGTGTACGCCCTGCCCGAAGCCCAGCGGCACGATCTCGTGGAGCGCATCGAATCCCGCAGCGGCCTGCGCCAGCTTGAATACATGAAGATTCAGGGCATGGGCAACGACCGGTATGATCTGATCACTCTCTAGTCCCATGTCCGTTCACGTTATCCGGACCGACCGGCGGTAAAGGACACCTCGGCTTGTCCCGCCAAAATCAAGCGGCTGTGCGGCGCGGTCGGCCCTGCTACAAGGCCAAGCCGCTCGGCAGAGGCGGCGAGGACGACGTTGGTCGCCAGCGGATACGACAAATCCTCCGCCTGCATGCGAACACGCGCGGCGGGCATCAAATGGAATACGCCAGACCGGAAAAGGTCGTTCCGCCTTCCGATGGCGGGGCGGCCTTTTCCTTTGGCGAGAGGACGTCCGCCGCTCTCCGCCCTGAACGGGCGTCCTCGGGCCACAGCCCCGCGCCTCGGCGAAAGGCGGACGAAGGCATCCCCTGCGGGGACTTTCCGCCGTCCGGGCCGCCTTTCGGGCCGTGGTCCGGAAAACGCGCCTTCCGTTATGCCCCGGCAGCCTGAGGGACGAGCTGGAGAATGGTCTGGATGAGCTTCTCGATGTCCACGGGCTTGGCGATGTGGGCGTCCATGCCCGCGTTCAGGGCGTGCCGCACGTCTTCGGAAAAGGCGTCCGCCGTCATGGCGATGATGGGCACGGACGCGGCGTCCGGCCTGCCGCAGGCGCGGATGGCGCGGGTGGCTTCGTAGCCGTTCATGACGGGCATCTGAATGTCCATGAGAATGACGTCGAAACCGTTCCGGGGGCTGGAGGAGAAGCGCGACACGGCCTCTTCGCCGTTTTCCGCCGTCTCCACGTCCGCGCCCGCGAACGTCAGGAATTCCTTGGCGATTTCCTGATTGATCGCGTTGTCTTCGACGAGCAGGATGCGCCTGCCGCGCAGCGGCGTCCGGGAAACGGCCTCCTCCCGAAGAGGCTGCGCCTGTTCCCGCGACACCAGCTTCCTGAACAGATAGGTCAGCTTGGACTTGAACAGCGGCTTGGAGATGAAGTCGTTGATCCCGGCCCCCTGCGCCGATTCCTCCACATCCGACCAGTCGTAGGAGGACAGGACGATGATGGGCACTTCGTCGCCCACGAGCCTGCGGATGGCCCTGGCCGTCTCCACGCCGTCGAGTCCCGGCATCTTCCAGTCGAGGATGATGGCGAAATAGTCGCGCTCTTCCTTATGGGCGAGCGTCGTTTTTTCCACGGCCTCCATACCGGACAGGACCCAGTCGACCTTCATGCCCAGCGAGGACAGCAGCGAACAGGTCATTTCGCAATCGTCCCGGTCGTCGTCGGCGACCAGCACCGGCAGGTTGGCGAGTTCTTCCACCGGAACGTCCCTGCACTCCTGAATCTTGAGCACCAGTTCCACGGTGAAGCGGGTTCCCTTTCCCCATTCGCTCTCGACGTCGATTTCGCCGTTCATCATCCGCAGGATGTTCCGGGTGATGGCCATGCCGAGGCCCGTGCCGTGGATGCAGCTGATGCGCGAGTCGTCGGCGCGGGTGAACGGTTCGAAAATGTGTTCCATGAACGACTCCGACATGCCGATTCCGGAGTCTTCGAAGACAAAACGGTAACGTCCGTACTGCTGCCCCCGGCAGGGCAGCTCGAAGATGGACAGCGAGATGTCCCCGCCTTTCGGCGTGTACTTGGAGGCGTTGGAAAGGATGTTCGTGAACACCTGCTGGAGCCGGAGCATGTCTCCGACGACGTCCTCATGCCGGATATCCCGGATGTGCACGCGCAGTTTCTGCTTTTTCGCCTCGAACATGGGGCGCAGGATGGTCAGGGTGCTTTCCACGAATTCCGGAAGGCCGAATTCGCAGAGATCGAGATTCAGTTTGCCGCTTTCCAGCTTGCTCATGTCGAGGACTTCGTTGATGAGCCCGAGCAGATGCTTGCTGGAGACGGTGATTTTGGAGAGGCAATCCAGAATCCGATCCCTGTTGTCGATATGGGTGCCCGCCAGCGCGGTCATTCCGATGATCGCGTTCATGGGCGTGCGGATGTCGTGGGACATGCGGGAAAGGAAGTCGCTTTTGGCGGCGTTGGCGCTTTCCGCCTGCTTGAGGGCGTCTTCCAGCAGGTGTTTGGTTTCGAGTTCCTGTCGGATGTTTTCGTCGATGTTCCGGATGGCGAGGATCACCTGACGCGAGACGCCGCCCTGCGACTCGCCGGGAACGAGCCGCACCTGCATCCATTCGTAATGTTCGCCCACATGCTTGCGGAAGATATTGTGCGATTCGCCGCGCCCTTCGTCCAGAGCGCGCCGGAGGGACTCGGGCGAAAGGAAGGCGCGCATGGCTTCCCGGTTTTCGGGATGGACGAAGGTTTCCACGTACAGTTGGCAGGATTCGCTGTATTTCGCTCCCGGAGACACGGGGATGACCGCGTTCACGGCGTCGTCGGAACGCAGGACGTCGTAGGTATCCCTGTCCGGATCGACGACGTAGAGGGCCCAGTACTCACTGCCGAGCGCCTGAATGATGTCCATCTGGCGATGCCGGGAGGAGGCGTCCATCTGGGCGATGATGACGACGTTTTCGCCGAGATTCCGGCTGTCCAGAAAGACCACGTTGGATACCCAGCACAGCTTGCCGTCCTTTTCCCGGCGGTAATCCTCCTCGAAGGAGGGGACGCCCCGATGTTTCAGGAGACGCATGTTCTCCATGGACAGCGTCTTGCGGAGCCGCTTGCGGTCTTCCGGGTGGTAATACTGGGAAAGCCTTTCGACCCAGAAGGACAGTTCCGTCTCCCCGTCGTCCTGAAATTCCGAAATGCCTTCGGGCCTGCGGATGGAACGGATTTTCCCCGTATCGAGGTTCAGACGGTGGACGCCGAAGAACAGATCGTTCAGCGAGGACAGGATTTCCTGATTCCGGATGGACAGTTCCGAGCGTTCGGCCTCGGCGGTTTTCTGGGCCGTGATGTTTTCGAGCAAGCCCACGGTGACGAGGGGATTGCCGTCGGGATCGCGGTCCACGGTGGACATGGTCGCCCGGCACCAGCCGTTGCCCTCAAGGTCGCGGAATTCGCAGGAGGCGGAAGGTTCCCCCGCGCCGATGCGTTCGAACATCGCGCGGAACGCCGCGCGATCCTTCTCGAAAACGTGTTCGGCGGCAAGCGAGTCCGGGATGTTTTCGTAGCGGGGCCTGTAGCCGTATTTCGCGCAGGTCCGTTCCGGGTTGAGAACCAGCCGGTCGGCGGGGTAGTGAACGAATTCGCAGATGCCGGTATTGCCGAGCGCCATCCGCAAAAGCTCGCTGGACGCCCTGTTTTCGCGTTTGAGTTCCTGATTCCGCAGTTCGGCCTTCTTTCTGGCGTCGATGTCCATGAAGACGCTCTGGACGATACGTTCGTTGTCCTCGTCGAGCATGAGTTCCGCCGTTCCGAGAATCCAGCAGGGCGTCCCGTCTTTTCGGGCAAGACGATACTCGAACGACGACTTTTCTCCCGGATGGCGCAGTCCCGAGACCTCGGCGAGGGTTCTGTCCATGTCATCGTACGCGATCAGGTCGGTGAGGCTCCAGCTGTCGCGTTTCCAGAACGTCTCGGGCGTGTACCCGAAAATGCGGATGGCCTCGCGGTTGGCGTTCTTGAACGTGAGGGTCAGGTCGGGGTTCAGCCGGTACTGCACGATGCCGCACACGACCGACTGGAACAGGGCGTCGTAGCGGGCGCGCTGCCGTTCGGCCTCGTGCAGTTCGGCTTCCCTGCGGTGTTCGGCTGTGACGTCCTTGTAGATGCCGACGGCCCGGACGGGCTTTTCGGAGCCGTTGGGCACGGCGACGAACTGGAGTTCGTAGACGCTGGGAACGCCGTTTGGGGGGGTGAGCCTGACGGTGCCCTTGGCAAAGGATTCGCCCGCGAGCATGGCTTCGTGGATGCGGACGTACTCCGCTTCGGATTCTTCGGCGACGATTCCCGTTCCCACGATGCCGTAGGGGACGTTTTCCTGAACGGTGCCGATCCCGAAACGGTCCGCTATGTCCCGTTCCACAAGGACGCGCCGGGTGACCAGCTCGTATTGGAAAATGAGATCGCCCGAATGGGCGGCGGCGATGCGGAACTGTTCCTCGCGGGTTTTGAGTTCGCGTTCCGCCTCGATTTCCCGGGTGATGTCCCGGACGGTGCTGATGCAGATCGGCAGCCCGCTCTCGCTGAGCGTTTTTTTGCCGATGTCGTTGACCCAGATGTACGATCCGTCCTTCTTGCGCATCCGGTACTGGATTTCGTATTCCCGGCCCTGCGAGAAGGCCTCCTCCACGGCGCGGCTTACGGCCTCCCGGTCGTCGGGATGCATGCCGTTGATGACCAGTCCGTCGATGTCCTCGACGAATTCGTTATAGGTGAAGCCCAGATGGTCGAGCATGAAGTCGTTGATGCAGTAGAGCGGAAAGCCTTCTTTCAGATACCCGCCCATGATGCCGCCGGGGATATTGCGGTTGAGCAGTTCCAGCAGGTTGCGGTTGACGTCGCTGGAAAGGGTGTTTTGTTCGAAGGTCAACAGGCGGTTGTTTTCGGACACGGTAAAAACTCTCTCGTAGAAGAATAAGCTCCGCACGTTCGGGGAACGCCCGGTTTCGAGGGCACGGACAGCTCGGGAAGAGCATACGGTCTGCGGTCAATATTGTGAAGTCTTTTCGGGAAGAAAAGAGAATTCGACGAGCGTCTGGGCGGCTCCCGTCCCGCTGCCGGACCGTTGCCGATCGGGCGGACGGGGAGCGGAGCGCCGCGTTCCGCGGGACCGGCCGATTATGCCGGCGAAGGCATGGCCATCGCCGTGGGGACGCCGCGCGCTTCGTGCTGCCCGTCGAGGAGCGTGACGGTGCCCACCACGCGTCGTCGCGCGCCGTTTTCGTTGCGGATGACGGCGACCGCGATCCGACAGCGGGCGTATGTTCCGTTGCGGCGCTTGAGGCGCAGGACGGTTTCGGCGTCGGGCCCGGCGTCGAGCGCCGCGAAGAAGGAGGAGAGGCGCGTCCGGTCTTCGGGGTGGGGGATCAGTCTCCTGAGCGGAGGCTGGCCCTCGGAGCCGGGACGGACCGCGAACAGGGCGTCGAGGTGCGGCGCTTCGTGAAGGCCGTTTTCAAAATCGCAGTCCACGGCCACGCTGCCGGTCCGCTCGGCGAGGAGGCGCAGCCGTTCTTCATGCCGCCGGTTCAGGTCGTTCGTGCGGGCCAGCTCGGTGAGCCGCTTCCTGTCGTCGATGTCCATGACGCAGACGAGAAACAGCCTGTCGGGGTGCTTCACGGGCAGGACGTTGATGCTCACCCACCGGTACGCACCGTCCCGTCCCCGGCAACGGAATTCGTCGCTGCACGGCTTTTCGTTCCCAACGGCCCGGGAACGGAAGTGAAATTCGTCGAAACGCCGCCGCTCATCCGGGTGGATCAGGTTGTCGCGGACGGTGCTCTGGAGCTGATCCACCGTGCCTTCGCTCGGGAGGAGCGGGAGGGTCTTTTCGTCGCTGCGCAGGGTGCGATACCGATTCCGGGCCATGTTCAGCTCATAGATTTCATCGGAGCAGTCGCGGAGCATGAACGAATAGAGTTCCGCGACCCGGAGTTGCTCCTGTTGCTTGCGGTCTTCCGTGATGTCGTTGAGCAGCACGTAGACGAGCCGCCGTCCCGCGTCGCGCACGAAACGGTATTGCACGTCGACCCAGCGGAGGCGTCCTTCTTCGCCGAATATCCGGTATTCGCAGGAGGGCGGTTCCTCTTCGCGCTCGAATTGTTCGAGGAGCCGTTGCCGGTCCGCCGTTGCCAGCACGTGGTCCCGATCGTCGGGGACGAGCACGTCCCGGAGATCCCGCCGGAGCAGGGTTTCGTACTGTCCGTGAACGGGGATGGACGCGCGGACGATATGGCCCCCGTACCGGATGTCGTAGACGCCCGTATCAAGATCGACGCGGAGCAGGAAGTCGGAGACGTTGCGGAACAGGAACGCCTTTTCGAGCTTGTTTTCGGGGTCGCCGTCCCGGCCGGGGAGCCCGCTCTTGTTCCGGAACTTCATGTTGTACATGGCGGCGTCGGCTTTTTGAAAAAGGGTTTCGTAGCTCAGTCCGGGCTCGCGGGAGTAGGCCGCGCCGATGCTGACGGAAAGGCGGCAGTCGGCGTATTTCGCGCCGAGCGAGGCGCGCACCTCCGCGTCCACACGTTCGGCCATGCGAAGGGCGTCCCGTTCCGTGGGCACGTCCTGCATGAAGGCGATGAATTCGTCCCCGCCGATGCGGGCCAGCATCGCGCGGCTGCCGAACAGTCTGTGCAGGATCATTCCGAACTCTGTCAGCACGGCGTCGCCCACGAGGTGCCCGTGGCGGTCGTTGACCTGCTTGAAGTTGTCGAGATCGAAGATCAGCAGCGCCGAGGCGTGTCCGGAGCTGTGGATGTCGAGGTAGCTCTGGATGTACCGGCGGGCGTAGTCGCGGTTATAGAGCTCCGTGAGCGGGTCCGTGCGGGTCTGACGGAGCAGTTCCTCCTGCCGCATCCTCCGGGCCGTGACGTCGAGCAGGATGCATATCCAGATCGGGCGGCCGTCGTCGCCGACGGAGCGGCGTCCCTTCTCGATGGCCCAGATGACGCTGCCGTCGGCCTTGCGGATGCGGTATTCCACCTCGTAATAGCCGGAGTCGTCCCCGTAGGCGTCGAGAACGTGTTCCCGGTCTTCGGGATGGACGAGGCTGAACAGCGTGTTTCCGGTGACGGCGTCGAACGTCTCCCGGTCGTAGCCGAGGAAGGTCAGCAGGCTGTCGCTGACGTAGGCCAGTTCGCGGGCGGCGTCGGCATAGGAGATGAAGGAGCCGCCCGCGATGCTCGAACTGATCAGCGACATGAAGTACTGCTGGCGGATCAGTTCGGCGTCGCGCCGTTCCTGTTCGTCAATGTCGGTGAAAAAGCAGTACAAAACGTCTCCGTCCCGGCTGGCTTCTCCGGTACGGCAGGCGTCTATGCGCGTCCACCGGACTTCGCCGTTCTTTCCGGCGATGCGGAGCTTGACGGAAAAGCGTCCGTCGTTCTTGTGTTCGCGGAGCGTGCGCGCCAGACGCTCCCGGTCGTCGGGATGGACGAGGCGGAGCGTGGCGTTTCGAAAGCGTTCGGCCAGCTCGTCGCGGCCGTAGCCCGTCAGATCGTAATACTGGTCGTTGGCGGAGAGCAGGGTGAGCCCGTCGTCGTCGGCGATCCGGGCCAGTCCGTTGAAGACCACGCTGTGGATGGCTTCGATTTCGGCGTGCTGCCGCTCCAGCGAGGCGACCGTTTCCTCCAGCCGTTCCTGAAGCCGCCGGAACGCGGTGATGTCCATGATGATGCTGACGATGGCCCGCCGTCCGTCGTCGGTCTCGCTGACGCAGCCCCGGTCCTGCACCCAGATGAAGTCGCCCCCCTTTCTGAGCATGCGGTAGGCGACCTCGTAGTGATCGCCGTGGGCGAGCGCCTCCGAGACCACGCGGTTGACGTATTCGCGGTCTTCGGGGTGGATGCCGTTCCCGACCAGACCGCCGGTGTCCTCAAGGAACTCCTCGTAGGTATAGCCGAGGTGTTCGAGCAGGTCGTCGTTCACGAAGTAAAGCGGGAACCCTTCTTCGAGATAGCCGCCGATGAGTCCGCCGGACAGGCTGTTCTTGAGCAGATCGAACGCGTTTTTCCGCGACTGCCGGGAAAGATCGTCAAGGGCCTTTTCGCCGAAGCGCATGGGGAAGAATTCGCCCTCGTTCTGCGCCGCGTTGGGCACGGAAATGTGGACCGCGCGGAGAAGGCCGTCCTCGCCGCAGACCGCCGAAACGCGCGTTTCCAGAGAAATCTCCCGTCCGTCGGACAGCTGCTTGGTGAAGATCGCGTTTCCCCCAGCGAAGAGGCCGTCCTGCGTGTGGAAGTCCTTGAACGTGTAGCTGTACGGTTCCGGCTCGTTGCGGATGTCCTCTTCCATCAGCCTTTTGAGCTCGCCGTGCCCGGAGGCCCGTTCAAAGGCGCCGGTCCCGATCCAGTGGAAGGTGGGAGTTACGCAACGCAGGGCCTTGTCGGCGTCCCTTTCCACAAGGTAGGTGTCGAAAAAGCGGCGGAGGACGTTCAGCGGGCAGTCGGCGATGGTATCCATAGGCATCAGGGGGAGGCGGCGTAGGGGTGAATGGGGGACGCTTCGGCCGGGCGTCCGGGACGGGCGGCGGAGCTTCGAGGCCTCCGGGGTGTCCGGACCGGCGGTCAACGGTCGATCCATTTTCGTTCGAAGTCCTCACGGGGCAACGGACGGTCATACAGGTAGCCCTGCGCGAGGGTGCAGCCGATGGCCTTGAGAAAGTCCGCCTGTTCCTGCGTTTCCACGCCTTCGCACAATACGGTGATGCCGAGGCGGGCCGCCATCTGGAGCAGGCCTTCGATGAGTTCACGGTTGCAGGGCGAAGTCTGCGCCTGATCGAGGAACATCTTGTCCAGTTTGAGCATGTCCATGTCCAGCTTGCACAGCAGGCCGAGGGAAGAGTAGCCGGTCCCGAAGTCGTCGATGGAGATCTTGAACTCCAGTTCCTTGAGACGGGTCACCTGCTGGATGGTCATGTTGGTGTTACCCATGGCGATGGTTTCCGTCAGCTCGATGTCGATGAGGCTTGTGGGAACGCCGTGTCTCCGGGCCACGTCGAGGAGCCTGTCCGGGAACGTGAGATCGAGGAAGTGGATGCGCGAAAAGTTGCAGGAAATGGGGATCACGCGCTTGCCGCCGTCGAGAAGGGCGCGGAGGAACCGGCAGGTTTCCTCATAGATGTGGAAATCGATTTTGGTGATGAAGGCGTTGCGCTCGAACAGCGGGATGAACACGCCGGGCGGGATGAGTCCGCGTTCCGGGTGTCGCCAGCGCACGAGGGCTTCGGCCCCGACAAGCTCGCCGGTGGTCATGTCCACCTTCGGCTGGAAATAGGGGATGAAGTCGCCGTTCGCCAGCGAGACCCCCATGCTCTCCTCAAGGTTCTTTTCCTCGCGGACGCGCGCCATGATGTCGTCGCTGAAGTAGAAGTAGGTGTTGTGGTGCGCCCGCTGCCGGGAATCCTTGGCGTAATGGGCATGATCCAGCGCCTCGACGATGGTGTCGCTTGCGTTGATGATGCAGATGCCGCAACTGAAGATCGTATGGCAGGCCGCGTTTTCGTCGTTGAAGGAGGAGAGCACGCCGTCGAGCTTTTTCAGTCGGTTCTCGAACGAAACCTGACCGTTGTGCCGGAGCAGCAGGATGAAGTGGTCCGCGGCGATTTTGGCGACGATCTCGTCGTGTCCGATGAAATTCCGCAGTTCTTCCGCGAGCCGTTTCAGGATGGCGTCCCCGCCCGCATAGCCGCGGACGTCGTTGATGTACTTGAAGTCGTCGATGTCGATGTACAGCAGGGCGTAGCGGTACGGCTCCTCGCGGAGTTTGCGGTCCCCCTCCTCGATGAGCTTGGTCAGGTTCCAGAGACCGGTCAGGCTGTCGTGGTGCAGGATGTCCCGGATGCGCTGGTTCGTGCGGTTCTTCAGCATGAGGACGAACGTGAACACGAGCGTGATCAGGATCAGCAGGAACGCGAAGATGCCCATAACCCGCAGCGGGTACGCCTGAACGAAGCGCGACAGGGAGGGCTCGGGCATCTTCGCCGTGTTGGCGACGACGATGCTGGTCAGCTCGGAGGGGTTCATCTTCTGGATGACCTTGTCGATGGCGGAGACGAGGGTGGGGTCCAGCGCCTTGGAAAGGCCGATGGAAAATTCCGTGGCGTAGTCCACGAGGTTCACCGAGGTCAGCGAGGCGTATTCCGGGCGGGAAAGAAGGTAGTTCGCGCTGTAGATGTTGGAATAGGCGAGATCGATGGTGCCGCCGAGCAGTTCGTCGTAGGCTTCCCGGGGCGACATCGTCCAGACGATCCGGATGTTGGGATGCTGTCTCTTCTGGATGTAGGCGAGCCGCTCCTCGAAGTTCCGGGGCAGGCCGATGCTGGACGGGGCCTGTTCGTTGTTCCAGTCCGCGCGGGCGAGCATGGTGATCGGAATCCGCATATAGGGGCGGGTCATGTTCAGATCATACCGGGAGGCGATCCGCTCGTCGTACTCCATGAAGCAGACGGCGTCGACTTCGTGGCGCATCACCTTGCTCAGCGCGTCCCGATGGTTTTCGGCCCTGACGAAGACGCACCGGATGCCGGTGTAATGGGATATGGCCTTGAAGACGTCGGCGGCGATGCCCGACGGGGTATCGGAAGCGAACGAGGCCAGCGGTTCCCATCCGTCGATGTAGGCGACCCTGATTTCCCTCATCCGGGCGATGGCGTCCCGTTCCTTGCTGGAGAAGACGATGTTGAGCTCGGGGGATTCCTGATAGAAACGGTCGTACAGCCGCATGTCGAAATACGGATCGTCCGTCTTGATGGCTTCCTGCGCGTCGTTGAGTTCCTTCAGGAGCTCGGCGTCGTCCTTCCGGGTCGCGAAGTAGAACGGCAATGGCCCGAACCGGGCGATGATGCGTCTGTTCACCGGCTTGCGGAGACTGCTGGTCAGGATGGCGTCGATGGTCCCGTTGTCCAGCGCGTCGCTCAGTTCGTCCTGCGTTTCGTAGATGGTCGGCTTGATGCCGAAACCGTGCGCGTCGGCATAAGACTTCAGGGCATCGTTATGGATGCTGCCCTTCAGCATGCCTACCCGAATGCCGTCGAACGCCTCGAAATCCTCGTAGGGCAGGTCGGTGTCGTTGGCCTTTGTGTACAGGATGGCGTAGCTTATCCCCGATTCGAGCTTGGGGAAGGCGAAACGCGCCTCCCGCTCCGGGGTGCGTTCCACGGAGCCGAGCAGATCGATTTCGCCCCGTTCGAGCATGGCAAGGCATTCGGACCATGACGCATCGACGTACTCGTAACGCCAGCCCGTGATCCGCGCGATCCGTTGCAGGTACTGGTAGCCGTAGCCGGCATGCCGCCCGTCAGCCAGCGTTTCCTGAAAGCCGCGAAACGGAAAGAACCCAACCCGGACGGTACGCTGCTCCGCGTCCGCGAATGTGGCGCAGCCGCACAGGATGCAGAGCAGCAGGCAGAAAAGGAGAGGCAAGGATCTGGGACGCATGATCGCTCATCGGATTGGGGGTCGTTCGAAGGAAAAATGCGGGAAAGTGCCTAGGGCATAAATGGAGTGAACCCGTCATTCCCGCTACACATATACCCGATTGGAAGAGCTTGTCCACTCGGTCTTTGAGAAAAGGAATATTCCGATATTTCAGCAGCATCCGCATGGCATCCCGGAGCCGGGCGGATGAAGGGGAAGGCTTCGCCGTTTCCTTGCCGGAAAAAACATTTTCCCGGACAATGCCCGGAACGGAAAGTGCCGTCACGACGTTCCAAAGGGAAAACGCTGGTTGTGGAACAGAGGAGATGCCGGATTCGGATATCCGTATCCGATCGTCGCATCTCGCCGTCTTATCAGGTCGTTTTTTCGCAAGGCGCACTGCCGCGTTACTCCAAAAACATGAAAGTCGAAATGTGGCATGTCGCGTCGGGCCCCGCCGCGGTGTGCCGCGCGTACGGCGTCTTTCCGGCGGGGCGCACGATCCGGGCGAACGTATTGGAAAAGCCGTATTCGCCTTCTTGCTTCCCGCCGGGAAAGGAAGCGGAACGCCTGACCGGGACTTTGCGCGTCCTTGCGGATGTGGGGGGATAGGATTATGATCAGTGACATGGCGTGGCCTCTATCTCGTATTCGGAACTGGTTCGTCGCATTTCGCCGACGTCCTTTGCGGAACAGTGCGTTGGGGCTCGCGCTGTTCCTGTCGCTGGACATCGGGCGGTATCTGTTCTGGCCTCCGGTGGGCTGGCTGGAGACGGAAAATCCGGGGACCACATCCTTCATCGAATACCGCAAGGAGCAGTGGGAAACCGGAAGGCGGGACGGAAAAACGATGCGGGTCCGGCGGCAGTGGGTTCCGCTCCGGCGCATTTCGCCGTCGCTGCAAAAGGCCGTGGTGGCGTCCGAGGACGATCTGTTCTGGAAACACGACGGATTCAATCTTCCGGCGATGTACGACGCGCTCAAGCGCAACTGGGAAAAGGGCCGGATGGCCTCCGGCGGGAGCACCATCACTCAGCAGCTTGCCAAAAACATGTGGTTTACGCCGGAACGCTCCGTTTTCCGCAAGATCAAGGAAGCGATCATGGCGTGGCGGCTTGAACTCGCGCTGGACAAGAAGCGCATTCTGGAACTGTATCTGAACGTCGCGGAGTGGGGCAACGGGTTGTACGGCGCGGAAGCGGCGGCACGGCGTTATT
>CAUHBW010000031.1 GCA_959604115.1 uncultured Bilophila sp.
AGCGCACCGACCGCTACAACGAAGTCATCGACAAGCTCCTCGAAACCGGGCACGCCTACTGGTGTTCCTGCACGCCCGAGGAAGTGGAGGCCATGCGCGAAACCGCCCGCGCCAAGGGCGAAAAGCCCCGCTACGACGGATGCTGCCGCGAACGGCATCTGGAAGCCGCGCCGGGTCGCGTCGTGCGTCTCAAGGTGCCCACCGAAGGCCGCGTGGTCTTCGACGACATGGTGAAGGGCCACATCGCCACGGACGTGTCCGAACTCGACGACATGATCCTGCGCCGCAGCGACGGCATGCCCACCTACAACATGGCGGTGGTGGTCGATGACCATGACATGGGCATCACCCACGTCATCCGCGGCGACGACCACGTGTCCAACACGCCGAAGCAGATCCTCATCTATCAGGCGCTCGGCTGGGAACTGCCGGTGTTCGGGCATGTGCCCATGATTCTCGGCAAGGATCGCCAGAAGCTTTCCAAGCGTCACGGCGCCCGTTCCGTGGTGGAATACCAGAACGACGGCCTGCTGCCGCACGCGCTGGTGAACTGCCTTGTCCGTCTCGGCTGGTCGCACGGCGATCAGGAGCTGTTCTCCATGCAAGAGCTGGTCGAGCTGTTCGACGGCAAGAACCTGAACAGTTCCGCCTCCGCGTTCGACCCGGACAAGCTGCTGTGGTTCAACGCCCACTACCTGCGCGAAACGCCGCTCGACGAGCTGACCCGTCTGGTCCTGCCCTTCATTCATCAGAAGGGCTTCGCCGACGCCACGGAAGCCGCGGTCGAACCGCTGATGCCGCTGTACCGCGAGCGCGCCAAGAACCTCATCGAGCTGGCCGACGGCATCGCTCAGCTGCTCTACAAGACGGCGGATCTGCCCTATGACGAGGCGGGCGTCGCCAAATGGCTTACCGACGAGGGCAAGGAGCACGTGAAGGTCGTTCGCGACCGTCTCGCGGCGTTGCCGGTCTTCGACAAGGAGAGCATCGAAGGGGTGATCCATGCCTACGTGGAAAGCCTCGGCGTGAAGTTCAAGATGGTGGCCCAGCCCGTGCGCGTGGCGATCACCGGCGTGATCGGCGGTCCCGGCCTGCCCGAGTTCATGCTCGCCATCGGCAAGGACGAAACCCTCGCCCGCATGGATCGCGGTTTGACGCTGTAGGCGAAGAAAACCGGGGAAGGGAGGGAGAAACTTTCTCCAGAAAGTTTCTCCCTCCCTTCCTCGGACCCCCATCCCTCCTTTTTCAAAGATTTTTGACTTTATCGAATCCCTCTTCGCGGCGTTCCCTGCGGGCCGGGAGGCTGTACCGGAGTGATGGGCGTTTTTGGGGGAAATACGGCATGCTTTTCTCCTGATGTGAAGGAAAGGCCGGAATGCACGCATTCCGGCCTTTTTTGTTTGTGTGTGGTGTGGGGAAAAGGGCTTTCTTCGGAGGCGTCTTCAATGCCTTCGCGGTTTCGTCTATGAAAGAGGGAATCATATCGTTTACGACGGTTCCCGAGAGGTCCGAAACGGACGGAGGACGGCTCACGATCGGCCCGGTCTTGCGATGAGGCTCCGGCTGGCGCCCGTTATGAAAGTCTTTGAAGGGAAAGGGGTGGGGTTTGGGGAGGGGAAAGGGAAACTTTCTCCAGAAAGTTTCCCTTTCCCCTCCCCAATTTCTCCCCCTTACTGCAACGGCTCGCCCTCGTCGCGGGTGAACATACGCCACAGGACGCCGGTGTCGGTACGCTCTGGGACGACGCGGAGAATGGGGATCTCCTTCCAGATGTAGACGAGGGACTCGTCGGGGTATACCTCGCACTGCATGTTCCGCATGATGAGGTGCGGGGCGAGTGTTTCGGGATCTTCCCCGAGGTCCAGAAGCTGTTCGCGGAGGAGCTCCTCCACGCGGGCGGCTACGCCCTTGTCGGTGGGATAGGTGGCTGACATGAGGGATTCCTGGTTGTGATGAACGACTGCGCCCGCATGACGTACGCGGAAACGCTTCTTTTCTGTCGGATGAATATAAAGAGTTCAAGCGGGTTAGACAAGGGCGATTCAAAAAGGCGAATTTTTTTTCGAGAAACTGGAATTTTTGCTTGACGGAAAGGGGGAACCTGCGTAGAAGCAGTTCTCGCATCACGTTGAAGGCGCGTAGCTCAGGTGGCAGAGCACTTCCTTGACACGGAAGGGGTCAGCAGTTCAAGTCTGCTCGTGCCTACCATAAAGACTCCGAACAGGGAGGGAGGATCACCTCCCTCCCTGTTTCTTTTTGTGTTTGTCATTCGGAAGGGCTTCAAAGCCAAAAAGGTGCTGTCATGCAAGTCTCAGTAGAAGGAAAGCTGGTAGAGGTCTCGGACGGAGCGTCCTGCGCGGATGCTTTGAAAGAGGGGCTGAGTGGAAAACGTTTCAAGGCCGTTCTCGCCTGCAAGGCGGGCGACGCGCTTCTGGACCTGACTGCGCCTGTCCCCACCACTACCGAGACTACCGAGCTGACTCCTGTGACTGCGGACTCCGTCGAAGGGCTGAGCCTCATCCGCCATTCCGCCGCCCATGTCATGGCCGCGGCCGTGAAGAAGCTGTTCCCCGCCGCCAAGGTGACCATCGGCCCTTCCATCGAAAACGGGTTCTACTACGACTTCGATGTGGAAAAGTCGTTCTCCCCGGAAGACTTCGAAGCCATTGAAGCGGAAATGCAGCGCATCGTGAACGCCGCCGTTCCGTTTGAACGGATGGACATCTCCAAGGCCGACGCCGTGAAGCTGTTCTCCGACATGGGCGAACCCTACAAGGTCGAACTCATCGAAGGTCTGGAAGACGGCACCATCACGCTGTACAGGAACGGCGATTTCGTCGACCTGTGCCGAGGACCGCACATTCCGAACACCGGTTTCGTCAAGGCGTTCAAACTCCTTTCCGTTGCGGGCGCGTACTGGCGCGGCGATGAAAAGAACCGGATGCTTTCCCGCATCTACGCCACCGCCTTCGCCGACCCCAAGGATCTCAAGGCGTATCTGAACCGCATCGAGGAAGCCAAGCGCCGCGACCACCGCAAGCTCGGCAAGGAACTCGAACTGTTCACCTTCCATGAAGACGTCGCTCCGGGCATGGTGTTCTGGCTGCCCAAAGGCATGCTGCTCCGCACCATTCTGGAAGACTTCCTGCGCCGCGAACACATCAAGCGCGACTACCAGCTCGTGCAGGGCCCGCAGGTCCTGCGGCGCGAACTGTGGGAAAAGTCCGGTCATTACGCCAACTACCGTGAAAACATGTACTTCACGGAAATCGAAGGCGACATGTACGGGATCAAGCCCATGAACTGCGTTTCGCACATGCTCATTTACAACGCGCATCTGCGGAGTTATCGTGAGCTTCCCCAGAGATATTTCGAACTCGGCGTCGTGCATCGCCACGAAAAGTCCGGCGTGCTGCACGGCCTTCTGCGCGTGCGCCAGTTCACGCAGGACGACGCGCACATCATCTGCGCGCCCGAGCAGCTGGAAGATGAAATCATCAGCGTCATCGCGCTGGTCCGCGACCTGATGGCCCTGTTCGGCTTCCAGTACCGCGTGGTCATTTCCACCAAGCCCGCCAAGGCCATCGGCTCCGACGAGGCTTGGGAACTCGCCACCAACGCGCTGATCAAGGCCGTCGAACGCGCGGGGCTGGCCTACAGCATCAACGCCGGGGACGGCGCCTTCTACGGTCCCAAGATCGACGTGAAGGTGACCGATGCCATCGGCCGCGAATGGCAGCTCTCCACCATCCAGTGCGACTTCACGTTGCCGGAACGGTTTGAGCTCGAATATGTGGGGCAGGACGGCGAACGCCATCGCCCGGTCATGGTGCACCGCGCCATTCTGGGATCGCTGGAACGCTTTATCGGGGTGCTCACCGAGCATTACGCCGGAGCTTTCCCCACCTGGCTCGCCCCCGTGCAGGCCAGGATACTGACTGTTACCGACGCACAGAACGCCTTTGCCGAAGAAGCCCGCGCGGCTTTGCTGAAGCAGGGCATCCGTGCGGAAGTTGATACGCGCAACGAGAAATTGGGCTTCAAGGTCCGCGAAGCTCAGCTTGCCAAGATTCCGTACATCCTCGTCGTCGGCGACAAGGAAGTGGAGGCCGGCAACGTCAACGTCCGTCTGCGTGCCGGAGAAAATCTGGGCGTGAAGTCGCTGGACGAACTGGTTGCTCTGATTCAGGAAGATTGCGCGGAACCGTTCAAACGTGGAGGGATGAGCTATCGCTTCTCTTAATGCAAAGCCTCGTCGGGATGTGCCCCAGGACGGCGTGCGCCGGAACGAACAGATTCGCGCCCGCGAATTGCGGGTGATTGGCCCCGAAGGCGAACAGCTTGGAATTCTGGGCCGGAATGAAGCTATTGCCATGGCCAAGGAACACGGGCTTGATCTGGTTGAGGTCGCCGCTACGGCTGATCCGCCGGTCTGTCGCGTGATGGACTACGGCAAGTTCAAGTACGAGACGCAGAAGAAGAAGCAGGAGGCCAAGAAACGCCAGACCGTGGTGCAGATCAAGGAAATCAAGGTTCGTCCCAAGACCGACGACCACGATTTCGAGACCAAGGTCCGGCATATCAGGCGATTCCTGGAGGACGGAGACCGCGTCAAGGTGACGGTTTTCTTCCGTGGGCGTGAAATCGTCCATAAGGATCGCGGGCTGAGCATCCTCGAACGTGTCATCGCCGACACCAAGGACGTGGCCAAGGTGGAACAGGATCCGAGGGCCGAAGGCCGTACGCTCCAGATGCTGCTGACTCCGCTGCCGAAGCGTGTGGGCGCGCAGGAAGCTCCGGTTGCTTCGGAAGAATAGTTTCGCTTGCCAAGAACGCCCAAATAGGCCATTATTCGCGTTCCGCTTCCGGGCTGGACGCGGTGGGGTGTCGTGCCCCCCATAAGGATTCCGTGAGACTGATCCTCAAGTCAGGAGTTGACCATGCCTAAGATCAAGACCAGACGTTGTGCCGCCAAGCGGTTTTCCACCACTGGCTCCGGCAAGTTCAAACGTCGCAGACAGAACCTGCGTCACATCCTCACCAAGAAGGATGCCAAGCGCAAGATGCGTTTGGGCCAGGGCGCTCTGGTGGATCCCACCAACGTCAAGGCCGTTCGTCGGATGATGCCCTACGCCTAGCGCGTAGCGTGTCTTTACCCTTTTTGCACTCGGCTGGCATGATCTCCGCCTCGCCGGGTTCCCAATAAGCATCGGAGGATAATTCCATGCGCGTGAAGAGAGGTCTTGCTGCCCATCGTCGGCACAAGAAATATTTGGATATGGCGAAAGGCTTCCGCGGAGGCCGCAGTCGTTTGTATCGTACCGCTCGTGAAGCTGTCGAACGTTCGCTCGCGTACGCCTTTGTGGGCCGCAAGCAGCGCAAGCGCGAATTCCGCAAGCTGTGGATTCTGCGCATCAACGCCGGCGCCCGTGAAAACGGCCTGTCCTATTCCAAGCTGATGTTTGGACTGTCTCAGGCTGGCGTGGCCCTGAACCGCAAGGTTCTGGCCGACCTCGCCGTGCGCCAGAAGGAAGATTTCGCCAAGCTGGTCGAACTGGCCAAGACGAAGCTCGCCTAGGCGAGTCCCGGCGAATCTGCAAGCAAGGAAGCAAGGCAGGAGCCCGACCGTTCCTGCTCCAGTGAATATACAAGGTCGATGTGATGGGTCTTCTCACGGGACCATCTGATCGGTAACAAACCGGTTGCACGACAGGCCGCGCTTCGTCCGTTTGGACGGGGCGCGGCTTTTGCGTTGGAACGGGCGGTGATGGGTTTCCGGGCCGTTTCGGCTTGAGGCGTGTATTGCTCTGGGCGGCCTTGGATATCCAGAGGGTGCGCAGTTGGTTGTTGGCGTTCAGTTACATAAAAGCGAAAAGCCCACCCTTAGGTTTCGGGAGGGCTTTTTGTTTTGGGGAGACGGAGGCGCGGCGGTGAATTTTCGATCTTGTCCCCATCTCAGAAAACGGACGGAGCGGGGCGGCGGCCTCCCGACAGGTCAGGAGGGACGGGGCCGTCTGCCGGGGACGGATCAATGCATGAACGCCGCCCCAGCCGCGACGAGAGCCGCAAGCAACAGGCACACGGTGAGGCAGCCGAGCGGCTTTTTTTTTGCCGGGTTCTTTTTTGCATCTGAGGACGGCTGCGGCGCGAACCGGGGCGCGGACGGGGCGGCGGATTCGGCACGTTCCTTCTTTTCCGCGAATTCCTGCAACTCTTGGGTGAACACCTGCTTCCAGTCTTCGAACCAGCGGTCGGGGCGCTGACGTAGGCGTTCCTGCTCCAGATACTTGCCGAGCACGTTGAGATCCGTGGTCCCCGCCGGAATGGCGGACGTGTCCAACGGATGGAAGGAGGCGGTGATTTCGGAGGACAGCTGCGTGAAATATTTCATGCTGTGCTTGTCTTCCTGAATGACGCCGGAGAGATAGAGCAGCTTGGCGCAGGCTTCGATGTTCCGTCTGTTCAGGTGGCAGTGGGTGAGGTTCACGTAAAAATTGTCTGAATTCAGTTCGATGAACGAGCCCAGATACTGGCAGCACCCCGCTACCCACGCGGAAAATTCCTTGTCGAAGTCCTTTTTGATCTGGATGAACGTCACCACGGGGTGTTCGTCCAGCTCGTCCAGAAACGTGTCGGGAAGCGAGTAGGGCGCGGGGAAGGACGGCAGCTTGGCCGGGGCGCGCTTCATGTCGGCGGCCGCGTTCAGGGAGTCCTGCGCGAGTTTTTTGATGGCTTCGGGATCGATGAGCGTCTGCTTGTACTCGTAGGGCAACGAGTCGAATTCTTCCCGTTTGTCTTCCGGAAGGCTGTTTCGGAAGTCCGCAATCCGTTCATCCTGATCCATGATGCACCTGTATGGCTTGAGGGGAGCCCTGAGGGCGGGCGCCGGGCCGTGGAAGGGCCCGCGAAATGAGGTTCGCCGAACATACCTGAGAACGCTCTTTCTGACAACAGATGTCTTGCGATTATGCGGTGCTTGGGAATGTTTTCCCACGCGCTCCCGGACGGGGGCCTCGGTGACGCCGCTGATCCCGATTTATGCTTTCCCCCACGGCGCTCGGAACGGGTGAGACGCAGGGCATCGCCGCCGGAGGCGCGGAGGCGGGAGACGCGGGTTCCCGGATGGCTGATTTACAAGGTGCAATTGGTATGCTACACAAGAAGTTCTTGTTGTAAACGTCGTCTTTTTGAGCATGTAATCGCGCAAAGTGTAACGAAATTTTTTAGGTTGTCATAGATGGACCTTCTTACGGAACTTGAAAGCCTGATCCCGGAACTCGAAAAGGGCCTGGATCAGGCTTCTTCGTTGCAGGAAATGGAAGCGCTCCGGGTGGAATTCCTCGGACGCAAAGGGCGCATCGCCCATATCATGGCTCACCTTCCCGAGCTTGAACCCGCGCAGCGTCCGCTGTTGGGACAGACCGCCAACCGCGTGAAGGAAAGCCTCACCGCCCAGTTTGAAGCGAAGAAGGCCGCGCTGGACGCCGCCGAGGAAGCCGCCGCGCTGGCCCGCTTCGACGCCGGGCTGCCCGGACGTTTGCCGTGGCGCGGCTCGCTGCACCCCGTCACGATGGTGATGGAAGAAATCTGCAACATCTTCAAGGGACTTGGCTACGACATCGTGTCCGGTCCCGAGGTGGAGACGGATTACTACTGTTTTGAGGCGCTCAACATTCCGCCGGAACACCCCGCCCGCGACATGCAGGATACCCTGTACGTGTCCGACGGCATCGTGCTGCGGACGCACACCTCGCCGTTGCAGGTGCGGACCATGCTCCAGCAGAAGCCCCCGGTCGCGGTCGTCGCGCCCGGCCGCGTGTACCGCCGCGACTCGGACATCACCCACACGCCCATGTTCCATCAGGTGGAGGGGCTGCTCGTGGACAAGCACGTGACCATGGCCGACCTGCGCGGCACGCTCACCGCGTTCATGCGCGAAGTGTTCGGTTCCGATACCCGCATCCGTTTCCGTCCGAGCTTCTTCCCGTTTACGGAACCCAGCGCCGAAGCCGACATTTCCTGCTGCATGTGCGGCGGAAAGGGCCACGTCAACGGCACGACCTGCCGGGTGTGCAAGGGCACCGGCTGGCTGGAAATCCTTGGCTGCGGCATGGTTGATCCCGAAGTCTTCAAGGCTGTGGACTATGATCCCGAAGAAGTCACCGGGTTCGCCTTCGGCCTCGGCGTGGAACGCATCGCGATGCTCAAATACGGCATCGGCGATCTGCGGATGTTCTTCGAGAACGACGTGCGTTTCCTCGGCCAGTTCGCCTAGGCGGCTTTTTTGAAGCAAGGCGTCCCGGATGGGGCGCGGTTCCGTGCGGGATTTCCCGGCGGTTTTAGAGGGATTACAATGCTGTTAAGTCTGAAATGGTTGCGCGAATTTGTCCCGGTGGAGGCCGGTGCTCAGGAAGTCGGGGATCGTCTGACGATGCTCGGGCTGGAACTTGAGGACATTCTCCATCCGTATGACCCCATCAAGGATATCGTCGTCGGGCACGTGCTGGCGAAAGAGCCGCATCCCGACTCCGACCACCTCGCCGTATGTACGGTGGACGCCGGTACGGGCGAAGTGTTGAACATCGTGTGCGGCGCGCCGAACGTCGCCGCCGGGCAGAAAGTCCCGGTCGCGCTGGTGGGCACGACGATGCCGGGCGGCATGGTCATCAAAAAGGCCAAGCTGCGCGGGGTGCCGTCGTTCGGTATGATCTGCTCCGAGCGTGAACTGGGCCTCTCCGAAGATCACAGCGGCATCATGGTGTTGCCCGAGGATTTCAAGGTCGGCACGCGCCTCGTGGATGCGCTGGATCTCGACACCGAAATCCTCGAAATCGGCATCACGCCCAACCGCGGCGACTGCCTGTCCGTGCTCGGTCTGGCCCGCGAAGCCGCTCTGGCGTTCAAGCTGCCGCTGACCCTGCCCGAGGTGCGGGTGGCCGAGCAGGGCGCGGACTGGTCTTCGGACTGGTCGGTAACGATTCCGCAGCCAGAACTCTGCCCGCTCTACCAGCTCCGCCTCGTTGAAGGCGTAACCATCAAGCCGTCGCCCATGTGGATGCGCCACCGTCTGCACTCCGTGGGCGTCCGTCCCATTTCCAACATCGTGGACGTCACCAACTACATCCTGATGGAGCTGGGCCAGCCGCTGCACGCCTTTGACCGCGACAAGCTGGAAGGCGGCCGCACCGAAGTTTCCGTGGCTCGGGACGGCGAACGCATCGTCACCCTCGACGGACAGGAACGCATTTTGACGCCCGCCGATCTGCTCATCCGCGACGGCGTGAAGCCGGTGGCCCTCGCCGGGGTCATGGGCGGCCTCGATACGGAAATTTCCGACGCCAGCCGCAACGTGCTGGTGGAAAGCGCGGTGTTCCGCCCCGAAACCATCCGCAAGACGGCCCGCCGTCTCGCCCTGCCCAGCGAAGCCTCCTACCGTTTCGAGCGCGGCGTGGACCAGATCAATTCCCGCTTCGCGATGGAGCGCGCCGTCAGCCTCATGGCGGAGCTTTCCGGCGGCGTGATCCGCAAGGGCGCCTGCACGCAGGAACCCCGGGTGTGGACCGCTCCGACGCCGCGTTTCCGTGTCCAGCGTACGGTGGACCTGCTCGGCATGGACGTGGAACCGGCCTTCTGCGCCGACACGCTGGAACGCCTCGGCTGCGGCCTTGACCGGACCGACGAAGCGGACTGGAAGGTCACGACGCCGAGCTGGCGTTCCGATCTCAGCCGCGAAGTGGACCTCGTCGAAGAAATCGCGCGCGTGAAGGGCATGGACACCATCCCCGAAACGCTGCCCGCCGTGTCCCGTCCGCTGGACCGTTTCGGCCTGCCGGAATCCCGGTACGCCTTCCTGTCCCGCGTCAAGGCGTGGGGCTGCGGCCTCGGCCTGAACGAAGCCGAAAACTACAGCTTCGTCGGGCACAAGGATCTTGATCACCTCGGCCTGCCCAAGGAAGGCCGCATCGACATCATCAACCCGCTGACGGAAGAGCAGAACGTGCTCCGCACCGCGCTGGCCCCGAGCCTGCTCCAGAACGTGCGGACCAACATCGCCCACGGCAACATGGGCGTGCGGCTCTTTGAAGTCGCCAACGTGTTCGCCGCCGATCCGGCCTCCCAGACCACGGCGCACGAAAGCGCCCGCCTCGGTCTGGTGATGTACGGTTCCCTCTCCGACACGGCGTGGCCCAACAAGGAAATGGACGCCGGCTATGCCGACGTGCGCGGCCTTGTCGAGCACTTCGTCGGTTTCCTGCACCTGCACGCGCCGGTGTTCGTCCGCGACGAGGCGGCGCATCCGTTCCTCGCCCCGTGCGTGACCGTGACCGTGGACGGCAACCCCGTCGGCGTGATCGGACAGGTCAAGCCGCAGATCGCCGACGCCTACCACGCCCGCAAGCCCGTCTGGCTGGCGGAACTCGATCTCGAAGCTCTGTGGGAACGCCACAAGAAGGCGAAGATCGCGTTCAAGCCGCTGGCGGTTTTCCCGCCGTCCCGCCGCGACGTGACGGTCATCGCCCCGGCGACTTTGTCCGTGGCGGACATTGAGGAACACATCCGCAAGATGCACATCGCCATTCTTGAGGAGGTGACCCTCATCGACCTGTACGAGCCCAAGGACTCGGCGGACCGCAACCTGACCTTCCGTCTGACCTTCCGCAAGGCCGACCGTACTCTCAAGGACGCCGAGGTGGACAAGGAACGGGAAAAGGTGGCACAATCGCTCATCAAAAATCTGGGGGTCCGTATCTGACGGATCGTTTCGGCCTACCGGAGAACGACGCGTTCCACAGGGGAACCGCATGACTGGACGGACGTACCGCATTGGGGAAGCTGCGCGGCTTCTGAAACTGGAAAGTTACGTATTGCGTTTCTGGGAAACGGAATTCGCGCAGCTGCGCCCCATGCGTACGCCCAAAGGGCAGCGGCTGTACGGCGACGCGGATCTCGTCCTGCTCCGGCGTATCCGAACCCTGCTGCACGAGCAGGGCATGACCATTGAAGGGGCGCGGCGCATCCTCGCTCAAGATGACGCCGCTTCCGGCAAACGTCTTCCCCGGCGGGAAACCGCGGAAGACGTTTTGCGTCATGTGGAACATGAACTGGTCGCCCTCCGGAACCTTCTGGGGCGTCTCAAACCGACAAGGTAGCTCCGATGATCCTTTCTCCTTCTCTCCTTTCCGCTGACGTGGGCAACCTTGCGGCGGAGCTTTCGGCACTGGAGGCCGCGGGCGTCCGGTGGGCGCACTGGGACGTCATGGACGGGTTGTTCGTGCCGAACATCACCTTCGGGCAGCATGTCGTGAAGCAGCTCCGCAAACGCAGCGGCCTGTTTTTCGACGTGCATCTCATGATTATGGAGCCCGAAAAGTATCTCGCCGAGTTTCAGGCCGCGGGGGCCGACATGCTGGTCGTGCATGCGGAGGCCACCCGGCATCTGCAACGCACGCTCGCCGAAATCCGGCGTCTGGGCATGAAGGCCGGGGTCGCCCTCAATCCCGCCACCCCGCTGTCCGCACTGGAGTACGTGCTGGAGGACGCCGACATGGTGTTGCTCATGAGCGTGAACCCCGGATTCGGCGGCCAGAAGTTTTTGCCGAACACCTATGAAAAAATCCGCCGCCTGCGCCGGATGCTGGACGAACGCCGCCTTGAGACGCTTATCCAGATCGACGGCGGCGTCACGCCCGACAACACCCCGGACCTCGTGGCCGCGGGTGCGGACGTGTTGGTGTCCGGTTCGGCGTTTTTCTCGGTTCCTCCCTACGAAACCCGTCGTCTGGCGTTCGAGCGCAAGGCGGCCGAGGCTCGATCACTGACTTTGTAAGCTGACGGAGATTGTCATGCGTTCCCGTAAAGAACTTGCCGATGCCATTCGTATTCTGTCCATGGACGCCGTGGACAAGGCCAAATCAGGACACCCCGGCGCGCCGATGGGCATGGCCGACATGGCCGAAGCCCTGTGGCGCAACGTCCTGCGCCACAACCCCGCCGATCCCCGGTGGGCCAACCGCGACCGGTTCGTGCTCTCCAACGGGCACGCCTCCATGCTGCTCTACAGCGTGCTGCACCTGACCGGCTATGATCTGAGCATGGATGACATCAAAAACTTCCGCCAGCTCGGTTCGCGCACGCCCGGACATCCCGAATTCGGCATGACCCCCGGCGTGGAAACCACCACCGGGCCGCTCGGGCAGGGCTTCGCCACCGCCGTGGGCATGGCCGTGGCCGAAAAGCTGCTGGCCGCCGAGTTCAACCGCGACGGCTTCCCCATCGTGGATCACCACACCTACGTGTTCCTCGGGGACGGCTGTCTGATGGAAGGGCTCTCGCAGGAAGCCTGTTCGCTGGCGGGCACGCTCGGCCTCGGCAAGCTCATCGTCATGTACGACGACAACGGCATTTCCATCGACGGCGACGTGCGCCAGTGGTTCGGCGACGACACGCCCGCCCGTTTCGAGGCCAGCGGCTGGCACGTCATTTCCGGCGTGGACGGACACGACGCCGCCATGCTGGACGCCGCGCTGGTCCTCGCCCGCAAGGAAACGGAACGTCCTACTCTGATCTGCTGCAAGACGACCATCGGCTACGGTTCGCCCAAGAAGGGCGGCACCGCGTCGAGCCACGGCTCTCCGATGGGCCCCGACGAAAACGCCGCCGTCCGCGCCGCGCTGGGCTGGAAGGAAGACGCCTTCGTCATCCCGCAGGACATCCGCGACGCGTGGGACGCCCGTGAACGCGGCGCGGCTCTCGAAGCGGAATGGGCCGCGCTGTTCGACGCCTACAAGGCCGCATATCCCGAACTCGCCGCCGAGTTCGAACGCCGCATGTCCGGCGCGCTGCCCGCCGACTGGGAGGCCGTTTCCAAGGTCGCCATCGAACATTTCGACGCGGACAAGCTCAAGATCGCAACCCGCATCGCCAACCGCGACGTGCTGAACCTCATCGCGCCGCGTCTGCCCGAGCTGTTCGGCGGGTCCGCCGACCTGACCGGCTCCGTGGGCACGTGGCACGAGAAGGCCGCCCGCATCGGCCGCGACGACTGGAGCGGCAACTATCTGTCCTACGGCGTGCGCGAATTCGTCATGGGCACGGTGATGAACGGTCTTGCCCTGCACGGCGGGTTCATCCCGTACGGCGGGACGTTCCTCGTGTTCTCCGACTACGCCCGCAACGCCATCCGCCTGTCCGCGCTCATGAAGCAGCGGCTCGTCTGGGTGTTGACCCACGACTCCATCGGCGTCGGCGAGGACGGTCCCACGCACCAGCCCATCGAGCACGTGAGCAGCCTGCGCCTGATCCCGGATCTGCTCGTCTGGCGTCCCTGCGACGCGGTGGAAACCGCCGTGGCGTGGAAACTCGCTCTCGAAGCCTCGCAGCCTTCCTGCATGATCCTGACCCGTCAGGGTCTCGCTCCGCAGGATCGCGACGCCGCCCGGCTTGAGGCCGTACGGCGCGGCGGGTACGTCCTCAAGGATTGCGACGGCACGCCGGAGGTGATTTTCATCGCCACGGGTTCGGAAGTGCAGCTTGCGGTATCCGCCGCCGAGGCGTTGGCCGCCAAGGGCCGCAAGGTTCGTGTGGTGTCCATGCCCTGTACCGAAATCTTTGACGCGCAGCCCGAGGCCTACCGCGAGTCCGTGCTGCCCCGCGCCGTGCGCGCCCGCGTGGCCGTCGAAGCGGCGTCCGTGGACGGCTGGTGGAAGTACGTCGGGCTGGACGGCGCGGTGGTCGGCATGACCGGCTTCGGCGCGTCCGCTCCCGGCAACGTGTTGTTCGAGCACTTCGGCTTCACCGTCGATCACGTCGTGGAAGTCGCCGAAGGCTTGTTGAAGTAAGGAAAAGGCGAATCGGGGGAGGGAAGAGGGAATCCTTCTGGAGAAGGGTTCCCTCTTCCCTCCCCCGGTGCCCCTCCTTTCTCCCTCCGAAGACTTTCGACGTTATCGAATCCCTGTTCGAGAGCGGGGGTATGGTTCTTCCGTTTTCCTGTTTTTGTTGTGTTTTTGTTGGAAGGATACGTCTCGACAATACGATGAATCCTTTTGGGGTGTTGCTTTTGTCGTGCATTGTTCCCTTCACGCTCAGAAAGCGGGAACGTCTTGAAGAGGGATTCGATAAGGACGAAAGTTTTTGGAGAAAGGGGGATGGGGTTTGGGGAAGGGGAAAGAACCTGTGGGGGGCTCCCCCCTCTCCAGAAAGGTTCTTCCCCCCTTTCCCCATTTCGCCGCCCATTCCCATTTTCCCAAAGGACGCCATGCGCATCAATATACTGACATTGTTTCCGGAATGGTTCGCGTCTCCGCTGGATGCGGCGTTGCTCGGCAAGGCGCGCGAGGCCGGGCTGGTCGATTTCCGGCTCCTGAATCCGAGGGACAGAACGGAGGATCGGCACCATACGGTGGACGACCGCCCTTATGGCGGCGGCCCCGGCATGGTCATGATGCTCGACCCGCTGGTCAAGACCCTGCGCGAACTGGAGAGCGACGGCGGAGCGGGGCGGATCATCATGCTTGCCGCCGCCGGAAAGCCGCTCACCCAGTCGCTGGCCCGCGAGCTGGCGAAAGAGGAAACACTTACGCTGGTGTGCGGGAGGTATGAGGGCATCGACGCGCGGCTCATGGATATTCTGCCGGTCGAACAGGTCAGCGTCGGGGAAGCCGTGCTGAACGGCGGGGAGGCCGCCGCCATGATGCTCGTGGAGGCCGCGACCCGGCTCATCCCCGGTTTCATGGGCAAGGAGGAATCCGGCGAGGACGAGAGCTTCTCGGCGGGCCTGCTCGAATACCCGCATTTCACCCGGCCTGAGGTGTTCGAGGATGTCCCCGTGCCGGATATCCTGCGATCCGGGGATCATGCGCGCATCGCCGCGTGGCGGAGGCGGCAGTCGCTGGAAACCACCCTGCGCGTCAGGCCGGACATGCTGGACGAGGCGCCGCTGGATGCGGACGACATGGCGTACCTGCGCGACGTCGCCTTGGACGCCGGACGCCGCTGCCTCGGGCGCAACCTGCACTGTGCGCTGGTGCATTATCCCGTGTTCCTCGGGGATCGAAAAACCGGCGCAACATCTTTGACAAACCTTGACGTTCACGATATAGCACGGTGTTCCCGCACCTACGGACTGGGGAGTTTCACGGTCGTGACTCCTCTGAAGGATCAGCAGGCCATTCTGGATACGCTGGTCCGCCACTGGACGGAAGGCCCCGGCGGCGTCTCCAACCCGGATCGCGCCGAAGCGTTCAGCCTTGTCCAACTTGCCTCCGATGTGCGGGGAGCCATTGATCTTGTGGAAGCACGCACGGGCCAGCGCCCGGTTCTGCTGGGAACCAGCGCTCGGGACAACGGCGTCATGACGCCGCTGGCGGTACGGAATCTGCTCGCCGACCGTCCGGTCCTCCTCCTTTTCGGGACGGGACACGGAATGGCCCCGGAGATTCTGGATGCCTGCGACGGCGTTTTGCGCCCGTTGCGGTGGATGGACGGCTACAACCATCTGCCTGTGCGTGGGGCGGTCGCCATCACCCTTGACCGGGTGCTCGGCGATTGCTGCTAGAGCCTCTTCACGGCCGCGTCCTTGCGGAACGGTGCAATGCTCTGTGTTGAACCTCGCTCCTTTCGGGGAGCAGGCCGGCCCGCTTCGGGAGTCCCCGACAAGCGAAGCGTTCTCACTTCAGGTCGCCCGTCAGACAGGGCGACGGTCCTCAGGAGAGAGACAATGACCATCATCGAAAAGATCGAACGCGAACAGATGCGCCTTGATATTCCCGCTTTCAAGCCCGGCGACGCCGTGAAAGTGTACTTCCGTATCGTCGAAGGTGAAAAGGAACGTATCCAGGTGTTTCAGGGCAACGTGATCCGCATGCACCGCGGCACCGTGGGCGCGACCGTGACCGTTCGCAAGGTCTCCGACGGCGTGGGCGTGGAACGTATCTTCCCCCTGCACTCCCCCTTCATCGACCACATCGAGCTGGTGACCGAAGGCTCCGTGCGCCGCAGCCGTCTGTACTACCTCCGCGAACTCAAGGGCAAGGCTGCCCGTATCAAGCCCAAGAAGCGCTACTAGTTCCGTTTTTCCGCGGGGCGACTCTCGGAAAACAGCGTTTCTCGCTCGGCGACGAGTGTTTCGGAAAAGGGGTCTTCGAGGCCCCTTTTCCCTTTTTGGCCTTTTGCTACGGAGAGGTGTATGCCCGTTCGCAAAAAACAGCCCGCGCCCGCAACGGAAGAACTGTTGCTGTGTCCTTCCGCCAGGCCCGGAGAGTGGTTCTCCGGTATTCCTCTTTCGAGGATCGCGGGCATTGATGAAGCGGGGCGCGGCTGTCTCGCCGGTCCCGTGGTCGCCGCCGCCGTGATTCTTCCGGAAGGCGCGTCCATTTCCGGTCTCGCGGATTCCAAGGTGCTGTCCCCCACTCGGAGGGACGGGCTCGCAGCTGAA
>CAUHBW010000032.1 GCA_959604115.1 uncultured Bilophila sp.
GTTGGACTGGGTGATGTAGGGGGAAACGGCGATCCCCGCTTCCCTGACGCGGCGGCGCAGGTTGTCGATGTACAGCTTCATCCTCGGTCCCAGATAGGCGTTGATGACCGTGGTGCTGAGCCGCTCGAACTCGCGGAATTCGGGGAGGATGGCGGAGGAAAGGGACACGTAGGCTTCGGGCCACTCCTCTTTGATGCACCGTTCCGCGACGCGCTCGTTTTCCGGGTTCAGGAAGGAAAAGAGGAAGCAGACGGCGACGGCCTCCACGTTTTCCGCCTTCAGCTTCCGGAGAAGGACGCGCACCTCTTCCGGGTCCACGGCCCGGAGGATCTCGCCGTCGGCCCGGACGCGCTCGTCGACTTCCAGCCTCAGAGAGCGTTCGATCAGCGGATCGGGCTTGTTTTCAAAGATGTTGTACAGGCTTGGCCTCGTCTGGCGTCCGATTTCGAGGATGTCCCGAAACCCCTTGGTCGTGATCAGGGCCGTTTTCGCGCCCTTGCGCTCGATGATCATGTTGGTGGCCACGGTCGTCCCGTGCCCGAAGTAGTCGATTGCCGATGCCGGAACATGGTAAAGCTCCAGCGTTTCGCGCGAACCCTCGCTGATGGCGATGGACTGGTCCTGCGGCGTGGAAGAGAGCTTGTAGGCGTAGTGTTCGCCGGTTTCGGCGTTCAGCAGAGTCACATCCGTAAAGGTTCCGCCGACATCAATGCCGATTCGATACATGTTCGACCTCCTGTGGTCTTTTCGCCGTTCATACGCCCTCCCCGGATTCGTCCCCGCCGTCTTCGCGGAGGCATTCCACCGCCACGGGACCGTACAGCTCGCACGGGCCGCAGCCCGCTCTTGCCGATTGAGCAAAAGTTCATACGCCTCCCCCCAAGGGCGCACTCCGGCATCCCGTCGTTGCAGGTCACACAATCCACGATTTCAAATCGAACTCCCGGCGGCGTTCTCCTTGGGAAACGCCATCAAGAGGAACACCTAACGCTTTCCGGTGCGCAGGAACGCCCGCAAACCGTCCACATCCAGTCCGTCGAGGCCAAGGGATTCCAACGTGCGGCCTCCGGCGCGGTAATCCGTGCCATTGATCGCTCCGGCAAGGCTGATGACCGCATCGGCCACAGGCGTCGGGACGCCGTAATGCCGCCCCATTGAGGACACCAGCACGACGCCTCCGGGCACGTCTTCGGTGATGTAGCGCGCTTTGGCCCCGGACGGCCCCTTGCTCCCGATGCGCCGGAACCATGTCCGCATTTCGCCCCACGGGCCGCCATAACGTTTCTCGAACAGCACCTTGCAGGAAGGAGCGGGGAAGCCGACCTTGCGCAGGATGGCCCGGATTTCGTCGTCCAGCGCGGCGATGGCGCGCTCCACGGAGGGGGTGTAGGCTTCGTCGTAGACGTAGAATTCGCCTTTGCTGAACTCAATGCGACTGAGGCTGAGCAGCGTGGGCAGGGGATGGAGCAGGATGTTGGCGTTGCACAGCGCGACCTCAAGGACGTTGTCCATGCCGAACGAACCGGGGTAGACCTTGCGGAACAGCTCCAAGGCATCGCTCGTCCGTTCCGAGGGGAACGCCGCAAGGCCCATCGTCCCCGTCGAGCGCGAAATACCCACGCTCCGAGGCCCCTTTTTGCGGCACGCATACGGAAGGCTCAAACATTCCGCTACAATGCCTTCCGCCCCGGCCTTGTCCAGCTCCTGACGAAAGGGGACGGAGCCGCAAGTCCCCGGCATGAGGAAGATGCCCTGTTCGGGCCGGACGTAAGGGGCGATTAGGCGCGCCGCCGGGATGTGCCCCAGCGTCTGCGTCGTTACCAGCACAATTTCGCAATCGGAAAAGCCGTCGGCGGGAGAGCACGATACGCCTGCCAGCCGCGCGTCTCCGTTGAGCAGCGCTCCGGAGACCGTAATGACCGGCGTCTCCCTCAGCGCGGCGATATTGTCGCTGAAACCGGGCAATTCAAACAGACGGACTTCGTGGCCGGACAGGGCCATCTGGCCCGCCGTGGCGAACCCACCGTTTCCACCGCCGATGACGGCAATCTTCAGGGACATGATCTTCTCCTCGGCTACAGGTTTCATGCACGCCACTGATTCGGAAGACGACAGCCAAGGCGGAAAGCGGCGGAAGGGCGCGAGGAGTCCCCGTGCACGGGGTTTCCAGCCGCTTCGCCGATACCCCGGCCGGGGATCAGTCCAACGGGAAATGACAGGCGACAGCGTGTCCGGACGCAATATCGCGCAGGGAAGGGCTCTCCTCCTTGCACTGTGGCCGGCATCGGGAACAGCGCGTGTGGAAGGAACAGCCCCGCGGTATCCGCAGCGGGCTCGGAACATCCCCTTCCAGCATGATCCGCCGCTTTTTCACGCCCACCGTGGCGGAAGGGACGGCGGAAAGCAGCGCCCGGCTGTAAGGATGGCGCTGGCTACGGTAAAAGCCGTCGCGCGGGGCGAGCTCCACAATACGCCCGAGGTACATCACGGCGATGCGGTCGCACATATGGCGGACCACGCCGAGGTCATGGGAAATGAAAATGTAGGTCAGGTTGTGTTCCTGCTGGAGCCGGACGAAAAGGTTGATGATCTGGGCCTGGATGGAGACGTCCAGCGCGGAAACCGGTTCGTCGGCCACGATGAGCTGCGGGTGGACGGACAACGCGCGGGCGATGCAGATGCGCTGCCGCTGCCCCCCGCTGAACTCATGGGGGAAACGGTTGATGTGATCAGGGAGCAGCCCCACCCTGTCCATGAGCCCGCGGGCGGCATCCAGACGCTCCCGCGGCGTGCCCATGCCTTGGATGGCAAGCCCGGACGCGATGATCCGGCCCACCGTCATGCGGGAGTTCAGGGACGAATAGGGATCCTGGAAGATGATCTGCATGTCCCGCCGCAACCGCTTCATGACCGCACCGGTCACGCCGAGGATGGGCTCGCCCCGGAAAAAGACCTCTCCGGCAGTGGGCTGCACCAGCTGGAGAAGGCAGCGCCCGAGCGTGGTCTTGCCGCACCCGGATTCGCCCACGAGGCCGAGTGTCTCACCCCTGCCCACGGAGAAGGATACGCCGTCCACGGCCTTGACCACGTGCTGGCGGGCGGTTCCGGTATGGAAATGTTTGCCTATGCCGCGCAGTTCCAGAAAAGCATCAGTGTTCATAAAGCCAGCACCTCACGTCATGCCCCGGATGGAGGCCGAACAGGGGCGGAGCCTCGCGTTCGCATTTGCCGATGGACTTGGCGCAGCGACTCCGAAAGCTGCACCCGGCGGGCAGGTTGAGCAGGCTCGGCACCGTGCCCGGAATGGCGGGCAAAATCCGATCTTCCGGAACCGGACGGGAGACGTCCGGGATAGACGCCAGCAACCCTTGCGTATAAGGATGCGCCGGGCTCGTGAACAGCGTCTTCACATCAGCCTGCTCGACCACCTTGCCCGTGTACATCACGGCCACCCGGTCCGCCGTTTCCGCCACCACGCCCATGTCATGGGTGATGAGCATCACCGCCGCGCTGGTTTCGCGCACCATTTTGCGCAGCAGATCCAGAATCTGGGCCTGAATGGAGACGTCCAGCGCGGTGGTCGGCTCATCGGCGATCACCAGCCTCGGGTTGCACACCATGCCCATGGCGATCATCACGCGCTGCCGCATGCCCCCGGAAAGCTGGTGCGGATAGTCGCGTACCCGATGCTCCGGGTCTGGGATGCCCACGGCGCGGAGCATATCCACGGCAAGCTCCAGCGCCTCGCGTTTCGTCTTATGCATATGCATGGTGACGGCCTCCATGATCTGCGTGCCCACCCGGAGCAGGGGATTGAGCGAGCTCATGGGCTCCTGATAGATCATGGCGATCCGGCTGCCGCGCACTTGATGCATCTCGCGCAGGGAGACATTGAGCAAGTTCCTGCCACGAAACCGGATCTCTCCGGATTCAATGCGCCCGGGCGGGCTGACGAGCCGCATGACGGAATGCGCGGTGACGCTCTTTCCGCACCCCGATTCGCCGACCAGCCCGAGCACCTCTCCTTCGTCCACCCACAGATCCACGCCGTCCACAGCGCGCACGGCACCGTCGTCGGTATGGAATACCGTGTGCAAATCCTTGATTTCAAGAAGCCGTTTCCTTTCCATTGATAACCGTCCTGAACGTTGCGGGGGAGGAACGCGCCGGGGGTTTCCGCCAAGGCCCGCGGAGTTCCGGAGCCGGGTCGCCTTCTCGCCTAGCCTTGCAGCTTCGGGTCCATAACGTCGCGCATTCCGTCGCCGAACAGGGTCAGTCCAAGCACGGTGACCATGATCGCCAAGCCGGGCGCGAAGGAGAGCCACGGTGCTGTGGAAAGGTGTTCAATGCCCTCGCGGACCATGTTGCCCCATGTGGGGGTCGGCGGCGAAACGCCCATGCCGAGGAAGCTGAGGTTGGCCTCGACGCGGATGGCGGTGGCCGCCCACAGGCTGGACATGACCAGCAGCTCGCCCATGATATTGGGTAGGATGCCCTGCCGCAGTACGTAGAGCGTGCCTGCGCCGAGGGCGATATCCGCCTCGATGAATTCCCGCTCGCGCAGGGCCAGCGTGCTGCCGTAACTCAGGCGCGCGAACCGGGGCGTCATGACGAGCCCGATGGTGATGAGCATCTTGTCCACGCCTTGCCCGAGCACCACCAGAATAAGGATCGCGAGGATCTCCGCCGGGAAGCACATCATGGTGTCGGCGCAGCGCATGATGAAGGCGCCGAGCCGTCCTCCCCGCAGGCCCGCCAGCATGCCCATCACGCTGCCGAGGAGCATGCCGATCAGAACGGAACCGATGCCTATGGTAAGGGAAATACGCGCCCCCCAGAAAATACGAGAGAGGATGTCGCGCCCGAAATCATCCGTGCCGAGCATGAAAGGACCGCCCGGTGCGTGGAGCCGTATCCGTATGTCCTGAACCAGCGGGTCGAAGGGGGAAAGCTGCGGCGCGAACACCGCCAAAAGCAGCATGGAAAGGGAAAGCAGCATGCCCACCACCGCAATCCGGTTGCGTGTGAACGCCCGCCATTGTTTTTTCTGTAGATCGTTCATCCATCCGCCCATGGTGCTCACCTGCCTGAGATGCGCGGATCGATCAGGGCATAGGCCGTATCGACCGCAAAATTGATGAAGATGGCGAGGAACGCGTAGACAATCATCACTGATTGCAGCATGACGTAATCGCGCTGCTTCATTGCCAAAACCATGAGCTTACCCAGTCCCGGCCGGGAAAATACGATTTCCGTCATTACGGAGCTGCCGAGGTTGATGACGAAGTAGATGCCGATGACCGACACCACCGGGATCAGCGCGTTGATCAGCGCGTGGCGGAAAATGACCAGCCTTTCTGGGAGGCCCTTGCCCCTCGCGGTGCGCACATAGTCTTCGCCGAGTACGTTGAGCAGCGAGGAACGCGCCATGCGCATGATGAACGAGGTCATGATCAGTCCCTGCGTGGTCATGGGGAGCACGAGATTGTACAGCCTCGCGGCGATGGAGCCGTCCGTGTCCACGTTCACCACCGGGAACCATCGAAATTTCACCGCGAACGCGTAGAGAAGGAGAATACTCAAATAGAACGACGGGATGGAAATGCCGCCGAGCGAGAGCACTCGCCCCATGTAATCCGGGATACGGTTCCTGTAGAGCGCGCAGATCACGCCGAGAGGAATGCCAAGCACAACGCCGAGGATCATGCCCGCCGTGGTCAGCTCCAGCGTATACGGCAGCGCCACTTCGAGCTGATCCAGCACCGGAACCCCGTTGATCATGGAGTCGCCCAGATCAAGCCGCGCCAGATTCCCCATGAACACGGCGTATTGTCGCCACAGAGGCCGGTTCAGACCCATTTCCTCGTGGAGCGCCTCTATGGATTCCTGCGATGCGGAGTCGCCGAGGATCACGATGGCGGGATCGCCCGGAGCCAGACGCACGATGCCGAACACGATGGTCGCCACGACCAGAACCAACAGCAGGGCGAACAGGGTGCGCTTGATGAGATAGTTGGCCATATGTTCTCCCTCGGATTTCAATCGCCTTCGCCGGACGAGGAGCCGCTGCGTGCCCTCCTCCCTTGCACCTCCGCCGGACCCCCGCGTGAAGCCTCGCGCGAGAGCCCGCAGCGGATGCCGATTACAAGACGCAAGGCTGATCATCCCACAGCATGAGCTGGGTGCCGAGCCCCATGGACTTGGCCCGCTCGTGGAGTTCGCACGCCCAAGCCACATCCTCGACGCCCATGCCGTTGGACAGGAACACGGTCCGCCCCGACGCCGGATCGGGCGGCGGCGCCATCCCGGCGGCCATGAGCCCCAGTTCCAGAATGGAATCTTCGCAGATCTGGCCTTCGGCGATCAATTCGTGGATGCGCTGATGCGGGATGAGGCGTTCTTCAGGCGGGAAGGCGTTGCCTTCGTCGCGATAGGCCTGATGCATCTTCCAGTTGTCCGCCACGATGCGCACGCTCTTGAGGTAGCTGTCCTCAAACCGGATGCGGCTGCTCAAGGCCAGCAACGAACCTTCCTTGAGCCACTTGTCTTCGATGAGCGGGCCGCCGGAGCCGGAAATGGACGCTGAAACCACATCCTGCCCCTTCACCGCTTCGGGCAGGCTGCCCACGGGCACGGCCTCGATGCCGAGTTCGGCGCTCATCTGCTCGGCAAAGGCCGCACTCTTTTCCGGCACAATGTCGTAGACCGAAATGCGCGCAAGCGAAGGGAGCTCGGCGGCAATGGCCCGGGTGCAGAACTTGCTGATGGGACCGGCGGCGATGACGCCGAGGCTCCGGCTGTCCTTGCGGGCCAGATAGCGGGCCGACAGGCCGATGACCGCGCCGGTGCGCATGCCGCTCAGGAGATTGGCCTCCATGATCGCCAGCGGGCGGGCGGTTTCCGCATCGTTGAGGGTCATGAGCAGAATGGAACGCGGCAGGCCGTGTTCCGAGGGGTTGTAGATGTTGGAGCCGTACCATTTGTTCCCGCAGGCGTGGAACCGCCCGCCCAGATACGTGGGCAAGGTCAGGAAACGCTGATCCGGCCCGCCTTTGGGCATACCCGGATGTTGAGGGTCAAGGGGGAACCAGAGGCGCATGCCGTGGGAGTTGCGGTTCGGGCCGCCCATGACGTAATCGCCCTTGCCGAGAAGCGCGAAGGCTTCGTCCATGACGTCGATGCACCGCTTCATGTCGGCGCCTCCCGCGGCCATCATGTCCAATTGAGAATAGAATGGGAACGTAACTTGTTGCGACTTCATGATTCTCATACCTCTTGACGTTTTGAGGGCGTACGGCAGGGCCGGGAGGCGGCCTCCACGCGGATGAACGGTTCGCAGGGAACCCCCGCCTGTCCCGAGAGGGAACCCGCAAGACCCATCGTTCCGAAAGGGCCCGGAAAGTTTTCCGAACCGTCCGCCTACTTCTTGGCGGTCAGTTCCGTGATGTTGGGAGCGGTGGTGTAGGACGACTTGAGGGGAAAGCCGTAGTCGACCCTATCGCTGTGCGCCCAGACCTGAAGCTGGAGGTACAGGGGCAACGCGTACAGGTTCTTGAGGATCTGCACCTGCGCCTCCTTCCAGAGAGCCTGCTGCTTCGCCGGATCGACTTCGCCCCGCGTCTGCTCAATCAGCCCGTCAAGCGTGTCGCAGTTGGAGAAATTGGTGATGTGGGCCTTGCCCTTCACGACAATGGCGTCGGAATGGAAGAACTGGGTCAGCCACTCGTTGGCGTCGGGGCGTTGGCTGATGTAGTAAACCACGGGGCTCGTGTTCTGGCGGATGCGGGTGTGGAAGGTCGAATGATCGACCACATCAATCAGCATGTTCACGCCGATCTTTTTCCATTGCGCCTGTACGTTCTCAAGGATCTGGCGGAACGGGGCGCGCTCGGAGGAAACGATGGTCATATCGAACCCGTCGGGGAATCCCGCTTCCCTCAGGAGCGCCCTCGCCTTTTCGGGATCGTAGACATGGGGAACCCCCGCCTCCCGCGCTTCTTCGCAGGTCAGGCCGCCGGGCATCATCGGAGCCACGATGCCGCAGATGCCCTCGGCGATGTCCTTGCCCTTGAACGCGCGCAGGGAATCGATGTCCGTGGCAAGGGAAAGCGCCCGTCGGACCCGCAGATCGCTGACGGGTTCCCTGGTCACGTTGAAGTTGAAGAACGCAAGCTCTCCGGGGCCGAACACGTCCACCACGACGCCCTTGGCTTTCTTCATCTTGTCCACCCAGAGCTGTTCCTTGCTGCCGTCGATGATATCCACCGCGCCGCTGCTCAGTGCGAATTCGCGGCTGTTGATTTCGGGCATGAACAACACTTCAACGCGGTCCAGCTTGGGCTTCCCCCGGAAATACGCCGTGTTCGCGGCGAGGACGATCTTCTGGCCGGGCTGGTATTCAGACAGCATGAAGGGGCCCGTGCCGACGGGACGGGTCTTGAAGCGCCGTTCCCCGAGTGTTTCATACGCCTTGCGCGGGATGATGCAGCCGGTGCGAAAGTTGGCGAAAGCCCGTTCCGGGGTGGGAATTCGCCGCTTGAGCCGGATCTCCACCGTGTACGGATCCGGGGCCGAGGCCACGAAATTCTGGAACGTCGCGGCGGTAGTCGATTTTTTTGGGTCCACATTTTTGACCAAGGTAAACAGCACGTCATCGGAGGTAATCTCCACGCCCTTGGGATAGCCCTTGAAAGGATGGCTCCTTACCCCTTTGCGCAGCTTGAAGGTCAGGAGCATACCATCGGGGGAAAGCGTATAGCTTTCGGCAAGATCTGGCTCAAGCACGCTGACGTCGCCCGGCCTGAATCTGAGCAGGCCGTTGAACAGCATGTCCGCGAGGAACATATCCTGCGTCGTGGTTACGAGGCCGGGGTCCAAGGTTTTGATGTCGGTCATGCCGATACTGACGCGCAACGCCTTGTCCCCGGAACCATTGGCCGGGACGGCGGATGCGCCGACACCCAGAAGCAGCATGACGGGAAAGAGGAAATGCCACAAAAACAAACGTCTTTTCACAGGCATACAATCGCTCCTTTGCTTGTCGCGGGCCTTGCGGGAAAGCCGGCGAAGGCATCTATACGAAGAGCGCCGGGATTCCGGCGTCGTTTCGGGACATCGGGAGGCGGGAGATCGGGAGAGGTCAGGCAAGAACCAAATCTTCCCGGGATCGATCCTTTCATTCCCGGATCAGGCCGCAGGAACCAAGCCGTGGCAAACCGGATTATGTCCGTATATCGATGGGAGCATGTCAGGCGTAAGCGTGAAGCGAATGGGTACGGGGAGGAGGGAGGAGTCTCTGGCTTGAAGAAAAATTCCATATTATGGAATTAAAAATACCATATCATAAAAACAAATCACGTCAATAATCTTTTCCAACGGGCCACCCTGTTTCCGCAAAAAGGATTTTCCGAAAAAACATTTATGAAATTGCATAGATAAAAAAGGAAGTGTCGAAACTCTTCCTGTGCCATGAAAACGTCCTGTGTTTTTCCCGGCTCCACATCATCAGCGTAAGGCGATCAGCTCCTTCATGCGGGACGCGATCCGGCCCTCCACGCTTTCCCATGCCGCATCGTGCATGCCGGCAAGGGAAATGGTACCCACAACCCCGCGTCCATACAGGATCGGCACGGCTACCGACGCGGGGCCAGCCACCCGAAAACCGTGCCCGCGGCTGTATCCGATCTCAAGCGCCTCTTCCAGAGCGGCTTCGATGTCCAAAGCGTCCCGGAACATGCTCTCCTGAAACACCGGTGCATTGGCTCGGAACTGCTGAGAGCCGATCAGCTTGAACAGCCTCAGGATGATGTAGTTGGCAAGGCAGGTCAGCGCGAAGAGCCCGAGCGTGACGGGCAGCCCCAGCCGTAACGACGTGACCGTAGAAGATGAAGTTGAAGGATGAGCCCGGTGGGGATGGCCCCCGTGCAGGTTCCGAACTTTATGACCGTTCGATCGAAAGAATAGCCGGGGACGCGGCGTCCGAAGTACAGGAGGAAAATCCGTCCCTCCCACCCGGCTGTGAGCTTTTTCAGCATATGCCGCACAAGTCCCCATAGGAAGGTCAGGCCCGCATGATGGACTCGTGCGGGCCTGACCTTCCTATGGGATATCTCTGCATCGGAACAAACTATGGATGGAAGACTTTGACATCAAGTATGGTCTCCAAGAAAGGCAGATTTCCCTATGTACATAGGGATGTTTCATAAAAGATGTCGGAACGAGTCTCAAGCGTATGTCTCTATGATATTCTTTATAATCTTGCAGAACAGGTCAGAGTCTCAATGATGGCATGGACGGAATGCCATGTCATTCTGAAACAACGGAGAATATCACCAGTATGCAAGGGAAGACAGTCTGTTTTTATGGTAATTGTTTTCTCGTATCATAACGTATTCTGCTGCCGTTCTTCTTTTCTGCATTCCGATCTTTATTCCGGCAATCCCCTTTCTTCTTGCCGACCGTTTCCCCACGCCGAGCGGAACGGCGTTTTCTTTTTCGGGGAGGACTGCAGGATGGCGGGGGCCGCCACGCGCCGCGTCGCTTCCTCCTCGGAATGGGCAAGCCGCGCATGGGCCGCATGCGACATCCCGCGCATCGTCATCCCCTCGCCTTTCTTTTCCCTGTACCCGCGCCCGCGTCCGCCCAAAAGGCTTCCGCCCACCGGAGGGCGTTCCTTTTTTTCCCTGTACGGAGGGCATCGCGCCCCGCCCTTGCCTGTGCGCGGTTAACCTACCGCCGATACAAATGAGGCGCAGGCCCTTTTTTCGCATGAGGCGGTTCCGCATCAAAAAGCAGACGTTCATTATGGACTGCATTGCGTTTGCAATAGGCAAAAAAAAACTTCAATGCGTCTTTTCAAAATGAAAATATGATGCAATATGTACTTGAAATGTGATTTTTTTCTTTTTATTGCATAGTTTATTCGATTGTACTAGCTTACCATAGAGAGGATTCCTCCGTATGCAATCATGAGTTCATGGAATTTTTTACCCATTTCACTTCAGGAATATCACTTTATTTACTGCCGCACATCGGCTTCGGATTTTATGCCGTCCGGCGTGCATCCTCTGATTCCCCGCCCTTTTCTTCTCCAACACAGGTGCAAAAGGAGGTCGTCCCTCAGCCGCGTGTTCCGCGTTATCCATCTTTACAGCTTCCCCAAGGAGGACAGTATGAAACAACGAGTGGGCATAATGATCGCCGCAATGGCTACCGCAATGTTGTGCAGTTCGTTCGTCTTTGCCGCCCCTGTCAAAATCGGCCTCATGGCGCCGATTACCGGGGCCTTCGCCAGCGAGGGGCAGGACATGCAGAAAATCTGCGAGCTCATGACGGAAGAGCTGAACAAGGCCGGAGGCATCAACGGAAACAAGGTGCGGCTTGTCATGGAGGACGACGGCTCCACGCCGCGCTCCGCCGCGACCGCCGCCAGCAGGCTGGTCGCCGCCGACGTGTGCGCCGCCATCGGGACTTACGGCTCGGCCGTGACCGAAGCCTCTCAGGACATTTACGACGAAGCCGGGATCGTGCAGATCGGCACCGGCTCCACGTCCATCCGGCTCACCGACAAGGGCATGAAGCGTTTCTTCCGCACCTGCCCGCGCGACGACGAACAGGGCCGCGTGGCCCAGAGCACGCTGGCGAAGTTCGGCTTCAAAAAGGTCGCCATCCTGCACGACAACTCCGCCTACGCCAAGGGGCTCGCGGACGAGGCCAGACAGCGCATCCTCGACAAGAAGAGCGCGGACATCGTCTTCTTTGACGCGCTGGTGCCGGGCGAGCGTGACTATTCCGCCATCCTGACCAAGATAAAGGGCGTCAAGCCGGACGCCATCCTGTTCACCGGCTACTACCCCGAAGCGGGCCTGCTGCTGCGCCAGATGCAGGAAATGAAGTGGGCGGTGCCCATCATCGGCGGCGACGCCACCAACAACACGGATCTCGTGAAGATCGCCGGGGACGCGGCCGCCGGGTACCGGTTCATCTCCCCGATCATGCCCGCGGACATCGACACCCCGAGGGCCAAGGCGTTCCTCAAGGCGTACGAAGCGAAGCACCACAGCCTGCCCAGCTCCATCTGGTCCGTGCTCGCCGGGGACGCCTACAACGTGCTCATCGCCGCGATCAAGGCCAAGGGCCCCGACCCCGCCGCCATCGCGGACTACCTCCACAACGACCTGAAGAACCTCGACTGCTTCACCGGCCAGATATCCTTTGACGAAAAGGGCGACCGTGTGGGCGACCTCTACCGCCTCTATGAAGTGAACGCCAAGGGCGAATTCATCCTCCAGCCCAAGTAAAGGCATCCGCCGGGGGCCCGGAGGTTTCCGGGCCCCCGGGCCTTCCCGCCGCACGGGCATCATCGCCTTCCCGGAGGGCCTTCCGTCGCCTTTCTCCAAGGGACGCGCGTCCTTCTCCACCTCTATCTCGGGGGGTGTCAGCAGTATGGAAGAATTTTTTCATCAACTGACCAACGGGCTGGCCGTCGGGGGCATCTACGCCCTCATCGCGCTTGGCTATACCATGGTCTACGGCGTATTGCGGCTCATCAACTTCGCCCACGGGGATCTCTTCACGCTGGGCTCCTACCTTGGCCTGACCCTCCTGTTTTCGCTCGGACTGCAAGGCAAGATGAGCGGCATCCTCGTCGGCGGCGCACTCATCGTCATGTCGATGGGGCTGGTGGCCGTCGTGGGCTACCTGCTGGAGCGGGTGGCCTACCGTCCCCTGCGCGGGGCCAACCGGCTCGCCGCCGTGGTGTCGGCCCTCGGCGCGTCCATCTTCTTCTCCAACGCCATCATGCTGGTCTACGGCGCGCGGAGCCAAGTGTACCCGAACGGCATCCTGCCTTCCGTGGCGGTCAGCCTGCTCGGCGTGGACATCCCGCTCATGCGCATCATCATGTTCGTGGGCACGGTGGTGCTGATGCTCCTGCTCTACTGGTTCATCAACCACACCCGCATCGGGACGGCCATCCGCGCCGTCGCCATCGATCAGGACACCGCCAAGCTCATGGGCATCAACGTGGACAACATCATCTCGATGATCTTTCTCATCGGCCCGGCGCTCGGCGGGGCCGCCGGAGTCATGATGGGGCTGTATTACGGGCAGATCACCTATGATATGGGGTTCAGCTTCGGCCTCAAGGCGTTCACGGCGGCCATCATGGGAGGAATAGGCAACATTCCCGGCGCAATGGTGGGCGGCATCCTGCTCGGCGTGCTCGAAGCCATGGGCGCGGCCTACGTGTCCATCGCGTGGAAGGACGCCATAGCCTTCCTTGTGCTCATCCTTATCCTCATTTTCCGCCCCACAGGTTTGCTGGGGGAAAGGGTGGCTGAGAAGATATGAGCGACTCTCTTTTTTCAAAACGCTATTTCTACCCTGCGGCGGGGGGGATCTTCTGCCTCGTCATGGCCTGCGTGCCCACGCTCCTCGAACTGGCGGGGCTTGGCGGGGGCGGCATCGCCCAGCTCGACATGCTGAACAAGATCGGCATCTATGCGGCGCTCGCCCTCTCGCTCAACCTCATCCTTGGGCAGACCGGCCTGTTCCACATGGGACATACGGCCTTCTTCGCCATGGGCGCGTATACGACCGCGATTCTCAACACCGTGTACCACTGGCCCGTCTTCGCCACCATGCCCATAGCCGGGGCTCTGGCTGCGGTCTTCGCCTTCGTGCTGGCGAAGCCCATCATCCACCTGCGCGGGGACTACCTGCTGATCGTCACCATCGGCATCGTGGAAATCGTACGCATCGCCCTGACGAACAACCTCTTCGGGCTGACGGGAGGGGCGAACGGCATTTACGGCATCGCCCGGCCTTCGCTGTTCGGCGTGGTGTTCTCGTCGCCCAAGCGCCAGTTCTACCTTATCTGGACATTCACCATCCTGACCATGTTCCTGTTCTACGTGCTTGAGCATTCCCGCTTCGGCAGGGCGCTCAACTACATCCGCTACGACGACCTCGCGGCATCGGGCTGCGGCGTCGACGTGACCCGGTACAAGCTCATGGCCTTCACCGTGGGCGCGTTCTGGGCGGGCATGGTCGGAACGCTGTTCGCGGCCAATATCAGAACCATCGAGCCGACATCGTTCAACTTCTACGAATCGGTCATCCTGTTCGCCATCGTGATTCTGGGCGGATCGGGCAGCATCGCGGGCGTGGTGCTCGGCGCGTTCCTGCTCATCGGGCTCCAAGACGTGTTCCGGGAGTTCGAAAGCGCCCGCATGCTCATCTTCGGCGCGGCCATGATGGTCATGATGATCATCTGCCCACAGGGGCTGCTCCCGCCTCGGCGCAGGTTCTACAACGCCCGGTTCCTTGTCGGCAGGTTCCCTCGCGGCGTACGGCGCGCCGAACCGGCGCGGGAGGAGGCGTCATGAGCCTGCTCATCCTGCGCAACCTCCTGAAGACCTTCGGCGGGCTGGTGGCGATGAACAGCGTCACCTTCAGCGTGGACGAAGCCAGCATCGTCGGGCTGATCGGCCCCAACGGCGCGGGGAAGACCACGACGTTCAACATCATCACCGGCAATTACCGCCCCGACTCCGGCGAGGTTCTCTTCGACCGGCAGGACATTACCGGCAGGCCCACCCACGAGATCGTGGAACTGGGCATCGCCCGGACGTTCCAGAACATCCGGCTGTTCCAGGACATGAGCGTCCTTGAGAACGTGCTGGCGGGATGCCATTGCCGTATGCGGGCGGGGCTGTTCTCCTCCCTCTTCCGCCCCCCTGAGCAGCGTCGCGAGGAGCGGCAGGCCGTAGAGCGCGCCATGCGCGAGCTGGCCTTCGTCGGGCTGGACGACCAGTACGCCAACCTTGCGGGGAACCTTGCCTACGGCAACCAGCGTCTGCTGGAGATCGCGCGTGCGCTGGCCTCGGAGCCGCGTTTCCTCATCCTCGACGAACCGGCCGGGGGCATGAACGATCAGGAAACGGCGGATCTCATGCTGCTCATCAAGGCCATCCAGAAGCGGGGCATCACCATCCTGCTGATCGAGCACGATATGAACCTTGTCATGCGCGTCTGCGAAAAGATCGTCGTGCTGGAAAACGGCACCCTGATCGCCGAAGGCACTTCCGCCGAGATCAAGAAGAACCCGAGGGTCATCGAAGCCTACCTCGGCGCGGAAAGCTAGGGGCCGTCGACGCCTCGGAGGGAACATCTTTCCCGGGGCAGCGCATGTTTTGAACCGGCGTGCCGCCCCCAAGCGAAACCGCCCCGGCAGCGGATGCGCGCTGTGGGCGGGACAGGGGGGACGCCCCCAAAAGGAGTCGTATGAGCGAGGCCACCACCTATCTGGAATTGCGCGATCTGCGTGTGAGCTACGGCAAAGTGGAAGCGTTGCACGGCATCAGCGTGCACGTCGAACAAGGCGAGATCGTCACCATCCTCGGCGCCAACGGGGCCGGGAAGACCACCACGCTCACGACCATCAGCGGGCTGAGGAAACCGAGTGGGGGAAGCATCTTTTTTCAGGGCAGGCCCCTGCACACCATACCGAGCCATGAAATCGTGCGGCTGGGCATTACGCAGGCCCCGGAGGGACGACGCGTCTTCAGCACCCTGTCCGTGCGGGAAAACCTCGATCTGGGAGCCTTCACGAGCAAGAACAAAAGCCGTTCCGCGGGGATACGGAAATGGATATTCGACCTCTTCCCCCGCCTTGCGGAACGGGAAGGGCAACTTGCCGGAACCCTTTCCGGCGGCGAACAGCAGATGCTCGCCATCGCCCGCGCGCTCATGGCCGACCCCAAGGTGCTGCTCCTCGACGAGCCGTCCCTCGGCCTTGCGCCGCTGCTGGTCCGCTCGATCTTCGACTCCGTGCGCAAGATCAACAGTCAGGGCGTGACCGTCATCCTCGTGGAGCAGAACGCCCGCGCCGCCCTGAAGCTCGCCACGCGCGGCTATGTGATCGAAGTGGGCAGGGTCGTCATGGAAGACGCCTCGGAAGCGTTGCTCGCCAACCCGGACGTGCAGGCGGCCTACCTCGGCGGCGGGCAGGAAGACGCGCAGGAAAGCTGATCCTCCCCCGCCGGATAAAGCAAAAGCGGAACGTGATACGCGTTCCGCTTTTGCTTTATCCGGCCTCCCTCTTTTTTACGGGCGAAAAACGGGCCCCCGCCATCTTGCGGAGGCCCTGCCGGTCGCCCTTACGGACGTGGAAAGCCGCCTCCCCGTACTGCGATCCATGCCGTCCTTGGCCCTGTCAGGGGAGATTTTCTTCGCCCGGAAAGGCGGGAAAGTGCGACGGCGGA
>CAUHBW010000033.1 GCA_959604115.1 uncultured Bilophila sp.
CTTTGGAAGAGGGGGTCCGGGGGAGAAACCTTTCTGAAGAAAGGTTTCTCCCCCGGTTTTTCTCCCTCAACACCACGAAAGGCCGCCTGAAATTCAGACGACCTTTCCTTATTCTCACCTGAAAACAGGAGGAATCAGTCAAACGCTTCCGCCGAAGCGGAGCCGGGTGTGAACCGGACTTACTTGTCAGCCGAAGCAGCCGTTTCGGGCTGGCGGGTGAACTCGAGAATCGCCATGGGAGCACAGTCGCCCTTGCGGGGAAGCGCCAGCTTGGTGATCCGGGTGTAGCCGCCGGGAACGCCGGCGAACAGAGGAGCGACCACGTCGAACAGACGCTGCACGAGCTGGTGGTCGTTCAGGGTTTCGTAAGCCAGACGGCGGGAGTGCAGGTCGTTGCGCAGAGCCAGGGTGATCAGAGGTTCCACCACCCGGCGCAGTTCTTTGGCCTTCACTTCCGTAGTGCGGATCTTGCCATAGGTGATCATCGCGCTGGCCATGTTGCGGAACAGAGCCTTGCGATGCGAAGGCGTTCTGCCGAGCTTCTTGCCGGAATTGCTATGCCTCATGGTGCTGTTTCCTCTTCCATTCCTGATATTTCTTCTCGAAGTTGTCGACCTTCATGCCGAAATCAAGTCCCATGCTTTCGAGCACGGCCTTGATTTCATCAAGGGACTTCTTGCCGAAGTTCTTCGTTTTCAGCATTTCGGCCTCGGGCCGCTGCACCAGCTCGCCGACGGTGGCGATGTTGGCGCTGCGCAGACAGTTGGTCGCCCGCACGGACAGTTCCAGCTCATCGATACCCTTGAACAGGTTGTCGTTGATGTCGGCGCTGCCGCCGCCTTCCCCTCCGCTTTCGCCGGAGATGCGTTCATCAAAGCTGATGAAGACCGAAATCTGATCCTTGATGATCTTGGCGCTGTAGGCAATGGCATCCTCGGGAAGAACCGAGCCATCCGTCCACACTTCAAGAATCAGCTTGTCATAGTTGGTCATCTGGCCCACACGGGCCTGTTCCACGGTATACGCCACCTTCCGCACGGGAGAGAAGCTCGCGTCCAGCTTGATAAGCCCGATCGTGTCCGGAAGACCTTCGTGCATATCAGCGGGCACATAGCCCTTGCCCATGCGGACCTCGAACTCCATGTTCAGTTCCATGTCTTCGGTGAGGGTCGCGATGTGCAGTTCCGGGTTCAAGACTTCCACATTGGCGTTGGTCATGATATCCGCGGCTGTCACCGGGCCTTTCTTCGACACGGAAAGCGTCAGATGCTGGGGCTCGTCAGTCGTCATTCCCAGACGGACCTGTTTGATATTCAGGATGACATCCGTAATATCTTCCAGCACTCCGGGGATGGTGGTAAACTCATGCTGCACGCCGGAGATCTTCACAGCCACGAAGGCTGCGCCCTGAAGGGACGAAAGCAGTACCCGACGCAAGGCATTGCCGATGGTGACCCCATATCCGCGTTCGAGAGGTTCGTAGGTGAACCGCCCGTACATGGAATCGTTGGGATCGCTGTCGCACGCAATCTGTTCCGGGCGAACGAGCTTGGCCCAGTTGCGCGAATTGATAAGCCTGTTGCCTTGTCTGAAGAGCATGTAAGCCCCCGCTTATTTGGAGTAGAGCTCGACGATGAGGTGCTCGTTGATGGGGAACTGAATGTCGTCGCGCTGCGGCAGTGCTTTCACAATACCCTTGAAGTTGGGAGCGTCCACTTCCAGCCAGGAGGGGCAGCCACGGCGGGCCACGGCTTCCTGCGCTTCGGCGAGAACGGGGATGGTTCTGCTCTTTTCGGGAACTTCAACGCTGTCGCCGACCTTCACCTGAAGGGAAGGAATGGTGACCTTATGACCGTTCAGCGTAAACACGCCGTGACGGACCAGCTGACGGGCCTGAACCCGGGAGTTGGCGAAGCCGAGGCGATACACGACGTTGTCCAGGCGGCGTTCGAGGAAAGCGAGCAGGTTCGCGCCGGTCACGCCCTTCGCCATATCGGCGTGGACGAAATAGCTGTGGAACTGCTTTTCCAGAACGCCGTAAACGCGACGCACCTTCTGCTTTTCACGCAGCTGGACGGCGTAGTCGCTCAGTTTTTTACGGGCGCGACCATGCTGACCGGGCGCGTAGGGGCGGCGGTCAAAGGCGCACTTGTCGGTGAAGCAACGGTCGCCCTTCAACAAGAGCTTCGTACCTTCACGACGGCACAAACGACATTTGGCATCATTATATTTGGCCAAGACGGTGTCCTCCTGTGAACGCGACTAGACGCGACGCCGTTTGGGCGGGCGGCAGCCGTTGTGGGGGATGGGGGTGACGTCACGAATGAAGGCAACCTTGAATCCGGCGGCGTTGATGGCGCGCATGGCGGCTTCACGCCCGGAACCGGGGCCCTTCACGTAGATACCCACCGTGCGCATGCCGTTGTCCTGAGCTTTGCGGGCGGCCTGTTCGGCGGCGACCTGCGCGGCGAAGGGGGTGGACTTGCGGGAACCCTTGAACCCGCTCTGCCCAGCACTCGCCCAGCTCACGGTGTTACCGCGAGTATCGGTAAAAGTGATGATGGTATTATTGAACGAGGCCTGGATGTGAGCCACACCCAGAGGGACGTTCTTCTTTTCTCTTTTCTTGGTAGCGCGTTTTGGTCTAGCCATGATTTGCTTCCGTAACCGGGCGTATCCGGTCGTATCAGTGAACGTTTCGCACGATCAGCCCGCCGAGGCGGAAACTGGTCGTGCCGGAAGGTTCCTTTACTTCTTCTTACCTACAGCACCGCGACGGGGACCCTTACGGGTGCGGGCGTTGGTGTGGGTACGCTGCCCATGAACGGGAAGGCCCTTGCGGTGACGCAGGCCACGGTAGCAACCGATGTCCATGAGGCGCTTGATGTTCATCGAAATTTCGCGGCGCAGATCGCCTTCCACCTTGTAGTTCTGTTCGAGTTCCTTACGGACTTCGTTCAGTTCTTCAGCGGTGAGGTCGTCGATGCCACGAGTCCAGTTGACGCCGGAGGCGTCAAGAATTTTCAGAGCCGTTACACGGCCGATGCCATAGATGTAAGTCAACGCGATGTCCGCGCGCTTGCCTCTGGGCAGGTCAACACCAGCTATTCTGGCCACAGTCTTTCTCCTGAAGGCTAGCCCTGGCGCTGCTTGTGCCGGGGATTTTCGCAGATAACCCTGAGTACGCCCTTACGCCGGATGACTTTGCACTTGGGGCAAATCTTTTTTACGGATGGCCTGACTTTCATGACAAGTCTCTCCACAGGTTTCCTCGGCAGCACAAATCACCGCCGGAACAGGAAGCCTTAGCTCTTTTTTTTCATACTGTCAATGCACGACGTGGTTTTCTTCAGGGCAGATCCAGAATCTGGGGTCCACCGGGAAGGATAGCCACACAATGCTCGAAATGGGCGGCGAGACTCCTGTCTCGGGTCACGGCCGACCATTTGTCTTCCAGAATCTCCACTTCCGGTGTTCCCACCGTAATCATGGGCTCAATACACAGCACCATGCCGGTCTTGAGCGGCAAAGCCGGTTTCGCGGCGACGACGTAATTGGGAACTTCGGGTTTTTCGTGCAACGTCGAACCTATCCCATGCCCAACAAACCGTCTCACCACATGGAACCCGGCACCTTCGGCGTGTTGTTGCACAGCGCCAGCGATGTCATTGAGTTCGTTACCGGGTCTCGCTTCGGCTACGGCCAGGGCGAGACTTTCTTCCGTCACCCGCAAAAGGCGGGCCGCCTCGGGGGAAACCTCCCCCACGGCGAAGGTACGGGCCGCGTCTCCATAAAACCCCTCGTATACGGTCCCCACATCAAAGCTGACGATGTCGCCTTCCTTGAGGATAACGTTTTCGGAGGGGAAACCGTGCACGATGACTTCATTCACCGAGCAGCACAGGCCGTACGGAAAGCCGTACATGCCCTGAAACGCGGGCTTCACCTTGAATTCGCGACACATCTTCTGGACAATCTCTTCGAAATGCATGGTCGGGAGGCCGGGGCGAACCTGCCTGCCCAACTCGTCCAGAATCATCGCGACCATTCTGTTCGCTTCGCGGAGAAGGCCTATTTCCCTCTCGTTTTTGAGGAAAACGCCGCGGTACTTCTTCACGATCAGCTCCGCCCCTTGATCCGGGTCTTGCCCATCAGCCCTTCATACTGCCGTGAGATGAGATGGGACTCGATCTGCGACATGAAGTCCATCGCGACACCCACAAGAATGAGGATGCTGGTGCCGCCGAAATAGAACGGCACGTTGAACTCCGCGATGAGGAGCATGGGAAGCACTGAAATAACCGAGATGTACACGCCGCCCCAGAGGGTCAGGCGCGAAAGCACAGCGTCCAGATATTCCTGCGTCTTCTCGCCGGGACGAATCCCGGGGATGAACCCGCCGGCTTTCTTCAGATTCTCGGCCACGTCCTTCGGATCGAAAATGATGGCCGTATAGAAGAAGCAGAAGAAGAAAATCAGGGCGATGAACACAACGTTATACAAAATGGAAGACGGCGTGAACCACGATGCCGCCGTCTTGAGCCAATCGGCGATCTCGAAGTTCGCCATCGTGGCCGGGAAAAGCAGCAAGCTCGAAGCGAAGATGGGGGGGATAACCCCGGCCGTATTCACACGCAGCGGCAAGTGCGTCGACTGGCCGCCGTACATCTTCCGTCCGACCTGGCGTTTGGCGTACTGGATGGGAATGCGCCGCTGGGCGCGCTCCACGAACACGACGCCGATAACCACGGCAAGCATGAGAATGAGGAGGGCAAGCGCGATGAACAGGCTCATGTCCCCAAGCTTGATGAGCTGGAAGGACTTGACCAGAGCACCGGGGATGCCCACAACGATACCCGAGAAGATAATCAGCGAGATACCGTTGCCGATACCCTTTTCCGTAATCTGTTCGCCGAGCCACATGATGAGCACAGTGCCCGCCGTGAGGGTCAGCATGGTCATGATACGGAACGTCCAGCCCGGTTCGAGGACGACTGGGGAGCCGCCGGGGCTGTACATGGTCTCAAGGCCCACAGCGATGCCGAAACCCTGAATGATGGTGATGAGAACCGTACTGTAGCGCGTATACTGGGTGATTTTACGGCGACCCGCCGCACCCTCTTCCTTGGCCATGCGCTTCAGCTCGGGGCTGACCACCTGCAGGAGTTGAAGGATGATTGAGGCCGAAATGTACGGCATGATCCCGAGGGCGAACACGGAGACGTTCTTGAGACCGCCACCGGAGAACATGTCGAACAGACCAAACAGGGTGCCTGCCACGCTTTCAAAGAAGTGGGCGAGGGCCGCCCCGTCGACGCCCGGAACCGGGATATGCACCCCGATCCGGTACGCGCAGAGCAGGCCCAGCGTCCAGAGAAGCTTTGTACGCAGTTCAGGCGAACGGGCAAGGTTATCCGCACCACCAAGAGCCACGAGTCACCTACCCTTCCACTTCCAGTTCTTTGACTTCGCCGCCGGCGGCGCGGATTTTGTCCGCAGCGGACTGGCTGAACTTGTGGGCTTCCACCTTGATGGCAGCGGAGAGTTCGCCTTCGCCCAGGATTTTCACCGGAGCGCCGAAGGTGCACAGACCGCGATCATAGATGTCTTCAAGGGAGATTTCATTCTTGCCTTCAAAGGCGGCCACGAGGCGAGCGAGATTGATCACCGCGTATTCGACCTTGAAGGGGTAGTTCTTGAAACCGCGCTTGGGAAGACGGCGCTGAAGGGGCATCTGGCCGCCTTCAAAGCCGGGGCGGACCCCCCCGCCGGAGCGGGCGTTCTGACCCTTGTTACCCTTGCCGGACGTACATCCCAAGCCGGAACCGGAGCCGCGGCCCACGCGTTTGCGGGACTGGCGCTCTTCCGCGAAGGGATAGAGTTCGTTCAGATTCATGCTTTGGTAACCTCAACAACCAGGTGGGACACCTTGGCGATCATGCCGCGGACGGCAGGGTTATCCGGAAAGGTCTTAACCATTTCGCGACGGCGCAGGCCGAGAGCGTCCAGAACTTTCTTCTGGAGGGGCGTGCAGCCGATGCGGCTTTTGACGACTTTAATCGTAATTTCGGACATGGCGCTTACTTCCTGGGGGCTTCCAGTTTCATGCCGCGGATTTCGCTCACGGCGTCCGCGCTGCGCAGAGCGGCGAGGCCGGCCATGGTGGCGCGCAGCACGTTGTGGGGGTTGTTGGTCCCGATGGCCTTGGCAAGCACATCGTCCACCCCGGCCGCTTCCATGACAGCACGCACGGCGCCACCGGCGATGATGCCGGTACCGCGGGAGGCGGGCTTGAGCATGACGCGACCAGCGCCGAACTCGCCAAGAATTTCATAGGGAAGCGTCCCTTCGATCAGGGGCACCTTCACCATGTTCTTGCGAGCATGTTCCGTGGCCTTGCGCAGGGCTTCAGGCACTTCCTGAGCCTTGCCGAGGCCAAAACCTACGCTCCCGTTACCGTCGCCAACGACCATAAGGGCGCTGAAGCTAAAGCGACGACCGCCTTTCACGACTTTGGCAACCCGGTTCAGGGAGACGATCTTCTCGATGAAACCCAGTTCATTCTGTTCCATGACAGTGCTATCCTCTCCGGGTTAGAACTCGAGGCCGCCTTCGCGGGCGCCATCGGCCACGGCCTTGATCTTGCCGTGGTAGAGATATCCGTTACGGTCGAAGACCACCTTGACGATGCTCTTCTCCTTGGCCAGACGGGCAATTTCCTTGCCCACCGCTTCGGCGCCAGTCTTGTTGCAGCTCAGCTTTTCGCCGCCCTTGGAAAGAACCAGGGTGGAGGTGGCGGCAAGCGTGGCGCCGGTGAGGTCGTCGACAACCTGGGCATACATGTGCAGGTTGGAACGGAAGATCACCAGGCGGGGACGTTCGGCCGTGCCGGAAATCTTTTTGCGGATGCGGATCTTCCTGCGCTGCCTGGCTTCATTTTTGGTCATAGTGCTCATAGCGCGCCCCGATTATTTACCCTTGCCGCCGGACTTGCCGGCCTTGCGCAGGATGGTTTCGGTTTCGTACTTGATGCCCTTGCCCTTATAGGGTTCGGGCTTGCGGATGCGGCGAATGCGAGCGGCCATTTCGCCCACGAGGACCTTGTCAGCGCCCGAGATGGTGAGCTTCTGACCTTCGACCTTCGCGGAGAGTCCAGCAGGCAGTTCCACGAGAACAGGGTGGGAGAAACCCACCTGAAGTTCAATCACATTACCTTTCACAGCAACACGGTAGCCGACGCCGATGACTTCGAGGGTCTTGGAGAACCCCTTGGTCACGCCCTCGACGCAGTTGGCGAGGAGGGTACGGCGCAGGCCGTGCTGGGCGCGGGCTTCGCGCGTCTCGGCCTTGCGGGTCAGGATGACATGACCGTCGGCCACTTCATAGGAAAGAAGGTCGCACACCGGAGTGGTCAGCGAAGCCTTCGCTCCCTTCACTTCAACAACATCAGCCCCGACCTTCACCTCGACACCGGAGGGGATGGCGATGGGCAGTTTTCCGATTCTTGACATGCTACACCCGCCTACCAGATTTCACACAAAAGTTCGCCGCCCACCTTCATCTGGTGAGCCTGATTGCCAGCGAGCACCCCGTGCGAAGTGGACAGGATGCAGATGCCAAGGCCGTTCTGCACGCGGGGGATTTCGTGGGCGCCAACATACACCCGGCGACCGGGCTTGCTCATCCGCTTCAGGCCTTCAATGGCGGGTTTGCCCTTGAAGTACTTGAGCTGGATGTTGATGTTGCGGTCGTCCACGGTTACGTCATCGACGTACCCTTCCTGCTTGAGGATGGCAGCAATGGCTTCCTTCATCTTCGAGCTCGGCACACTCACTTCCTTGTGCAGGGCCAAGTGCGCGTTGCGGATACGCGTCAGCATATCTGCAATAGGATCAGTCATCATCGAATGGTCTCCTTATACCCTTTCACGGTTACCAGCTGGACTTGCGAACGCCGGGGAGGTCGCCGCGGAGGGCCATATTGCGGAAGCAGATACGGCACAGACCAAACTTGCGCATGTACGCGTGAGGTCTGCCGCAGATGGGGCAGCGGTTGTAGGCGCGGCTGGAAAACTTGGGTTTCCGGGCGGCCTTTACTTCGAGGGAAGTACGCGACACTATCCTAACTCCTTACTTTCTGAAAGGCATGCCCAGCTGTTCGAGCAGGAACTTGCCTTCTTTGTCAGTGGTGGCGGTGGTCACGATGGTGATGTTCATGCCCTTGGGGTTTTCGATGCGGTCGGCTTCCATTTCGGGGAAGATCGCATGTTCCTTGATCCCGAGGGTGAAGTTGCCGCGACCATCGAAGCCACGATCCGGAATGCCGCGGAAGTCGCGCACGCGCGGAAGGGCGAAGTTCATGAGCTTGTCCAGGAAGTCCCACATGCGTTCCTTGCGGAGCGTCACGCGGCAACCGATGGGCATGCCTTCACGCAGCTTGAACGCGGCGATGGACTTCTTGGCGCGGGTCATCACGGCCTTCTGTCCGGCGATGACGGACAGTTCGTTCATGGCCTCTTCCATCAGCTTGTTGTTCTGGCTGGCGGAACCGAGGCCGATGTTCAGCGAAACTTTCACAATCCCGGGAATCTGCATGGGAGAGCTGTACGCGAACTCCTTCTGCAATACCGGGACCACTTTCTCGCGGTATACGTTTTCAAGACGGGTCATGGTGGTTCACCTACAGCGTTTCGTTGCACTTCTTGCAGAAGCGGATTTTCTTGCCGTCCTCCGCGTAGCGATAACCCACGCGGGTGGGAGCGGCGCAGGCGGGGCACACGACCATGAGGTTGGAGACGTGGATGGGCATTTCCTTGTCCACGATCCCGCCGGGCTCGCGCCGATAGGGGTTCGGCTTCACGTGACGCTTGGCCACGTTGACCTTTTCCACCACAACAGAGTCATGCTTGTGCAGGACCTTCAAGACCTTGCCGATCTTGCCCTGGTCCTTGCCGGCGATGACCATTACTTTGTCATCCTTGCGGATACGAAACTGTTTCATGACAATGACTCCTACAGAACCTCAGGTGCGAGGGACACGATCTTCATGAAGTTCTTGGCGCGCAGTTCACGGGCCACAGGTCCGAAGATACGGGTTCCCACGGGTTCACCCTGCTTGGAAAGCAGCACGGCGGCGTTGGAGTCAAACTTGATGTAGGAACCGTCGACGCGGCGCACCTCTTTCGCGGTGCGCACGATCACGGCCTGCATCACGTCGCCCTTCTTCACCTTGCTGTGGGGCATGGCTTCCTTGACGGCAACCATGATGATGTCGCCCACGGTGGCGTAGCGCCGGTGAGAGCCGCCCAGCACCTTGATGCAGGCCACTTTCTTGGCGCCGGAGTTATCGGCAACCTGAAGCGTGGATTCAACCTGGATCATGACGTAACTCCTACACGGCCTTTTCGAGGATAGTCACCAGGTGCCAGCGCTTGTTGCGGCTCATGGGACGGAATTCCACGATTTTCACTTTATCACCGATGCCGCACTCGTTCATGGGATCATGAGCGGTAAACTTTTTGCGGCGACGCACGAACTTCTTGAGGAGCGGATGCTTCACCAGGGTCTCAACGCGAACGACGATGGTCTTGTCGTTCTTGTCGCTGACCACGGTACCGATAAGCATGCGGCCCTTGCGGTTTTCCATGGCTTGAGACATGGTGCTATTCCTTTTCCTTCAGGACGGTCAGAATCCGCGCGATGTTCTTCCGGGCGGCGGGAATGGACGAAGTCTTTTCCAGCTGGGCGGTCGTGTGTTGGAAGCGCAGATTAAAAAGTTCCTGCCGCTGTTCGGCGAGTTTGGCCTTGAGCTCTTCCACGCCGAGTTCTTTCAGTTCTTTTGCTTTCATACTACAGACCCTCTCTCACCACAATCACTGTCTTGACCGGCAGCTTGTGCGCGGCGCGGGTGAGGGCTTCCTTGGCCAGCTCGAGGCTGACGCCCTTGATTTCGTACAGGATGCGGCCGGGTTTGACCGGGGCGCACCAGCCCACCGGAGCGCCCTTACCGGAACCCTGACGGGTTTCGAGAGGCTTCGCGGTGACGGGGCGGTCGGGGAACACGCGGATCCAAACCTTGCCGCCGCGCTTGATGTGACGCATCATGGCGATACGGGCGGCTTCGATCTGCTGGTTGGTCAGCTTTCCGTGCTCCACAGTCTTCAAACCGATATCGCCGAAGGCGATGGTGGCGCCACGGAGAGCGGGGCCACGCAGGCGGCCTTTCTGCCACTTGCGGAATTTAACTCTTTTGGGAGCGAGCATTACCTTTCAACCTCTTTGTCAAGGATTTCACCTTTGTAGATCCACGCCTTGACCCCGATGATACCGTAGGTGGTACGCGCTTCGGCGAAGCCGTAGTCGATGTCGGCACGCAGGGTCTGCAACGGCACGCGACCGTCGCGGTACCATTCGGTACGGGCGATTTCCGCACCGGCGAGACGGCCGGAGCAGGTCACCTTGATGCCCTCGGCGCCGAACTTGCGGGCCATGGTCACCGTACGCTTCATCGCGCGGCGGAAGGCGACGCGGCGTTCGAGCTGCTGAGCGATGTTTTCGGCCACCAGCTGGGAATCCACTTCAGGACGGCGGATTTCGTTCACTTCAAGAGAGAACTCCCGTCCGAACTTGGCGCGCAAGTCGCCGCGAAGCTTTTCGATTTCCACGCCTTTGCGACCGATGACGATGCCGGGACGGGCGGTGGAAAGGATGAGGCGGATCTTGCCCCCGGCGCGTTCGATCTCGATCTTGGAGATGCCGGCGCTGTAGAGGAGCTTCTTCACATACTTGCGGACTTCATGGTCTTCATACACAAAGGCAGGGTAGTCTTTTTTGCTGAACCAGCGGGACTGCCAGTTCTTGTTATACCCAAGCCGGAATCCGTACGGATGAACTTTCTGACCCATGACTTATTCCTGCCCTTCTGCGAGTATCACGGTAATGTGGCTGGTACGCTTATGGATGTTCGTGGCGCGGCCCTGGGCGCGCGGCATGAACCGCTTCCAGGTGGGGCCTTCGTTCACGAGGATTTCCTTAATGACCAGAGCATCCACGTCCATGCTGGCGTTGTGTTCCGCGTTGGCGAGAGCCGAGCGGACCACACCGAGAATAACGCCGGCAGGCTTGTTAGGCGTGAAGCGCAGCAGGTTCATGGCAGCCTCGACAGGCATACCCTTCACGTTGCGGGCGACCAGCCTGGTCTTGCGCGGAGCAACGCGCACGAATTTGGCAGTAGCTTTCGATTCCATGATTGGCACCCGTTATTTCTTGGCCTTGGTCTTCTTGTCGGCGGCATGGCCGTGGAAGGTGCGCGTCGGCGCGAATTCCCCAAGCTTGTGTCCCACCATGTTTTCGGTGACGAAAACGGGGAGGAACTTCTTGCCGTTGTGCACGGCGAAGGTGATTCCCACCATTTCGGGCAGGACGGTGGACCGGCGCGACCAGGTCTTCACCACGCGGCGATCGTTGGTAGCAACGGCCGCATCCACCTTTTTCATCAGATGGTCGTCCACGAAGGGACCTTTTTTCAGTGATCTGGGCATAACAGCTCCTACTTCTGGCCGCGGCGCTTCACGATGAGACGCGACGAGGGCTTCTTCTTATCGCGGGTCTTATAGCCCTTAGCAGGCATACCCCACGGGGACACGGGGTGACGACCGCCGGAGCTTCTGCCTTCACCACCGCCGAGCGGATGGTCGACCGGGTTCATGGCGACGCCGCGAACCTTGGGGCGACGACCGAGCCAGCGATTACGGCCAGCCTTGCCCAGGGAGACGTTCTCATGCTGGATGTTGCCGACCTGACCGATGGTGGCGAGGCAGGAGGCCAGCACCTTGCGGACTTCACCGGAAGGCATGCGCAGCAGGGCGTACTTGCCTTCCTTGGCCACGAGCTGGGCATAGGTCCCGGCGGCGCGGCAGAACTGACCGCCGCGACCGGGGTTCAGTTCGATATTGTGCAGCACCGTACCCACGGGAATGCGGGCCATCGGAAGCGCGTTGCCGGGCTTGATGTCGGCCTTTTCGCCGGCGACGATCACGTCGCCCTGCTTCACGCCGAGGGGTGCCAGAATATAGCGTTTTTCACCGTCGGCATAGTGCAGCAGCGCGATGCGGGCGGTACGGTTCGGGTCGTACTCGATATGGGCGACGGTGGCCGGGATATCGAGCTTGTTGCGCTTGAAGTCGATGATGCGATACAGGCGCTTCACGCCACCGCCGCGACGGCGGCTGGTGACACGACCATGGTTGTTACGACCAGCCTTTTTGGTGAGACCTTCCGTAAGGGATTTCTCAGGCGTGGTTCTCGTGATTTCCTCAAAGTCGGAAACCGTCTGGAAACGGCGTCCCGCCGAGGTGGGTTTCAGCTTACGCACAGCCATGTTTACACTCCCTCAAAGAACTCAATCTTTTCACCGGACGCGAGGGTCACATAGGCCTTGCGCCATCCGGGGACGCGGCTCACCTTACGGTTGCGCACGCGTTCCGTGGGCTTACGGGTAACCACGTTCACGTCAGTCACTTTCACGTTGAAGGCGGTTTCCACGGCCTTCTTGATCTCAATCTTGTTGGCGTCGGGGTGGACGAAGAAAGCAACCTGATTCGCGCCATCGCGCAGGAAGGTCGCCTTTTCGGTCACCACGGGCCGCAAGAGAATCTGCGTATGATCCATGGCCAACCTCTTATTTCAGCCGCGTTTCAACGGGTTCCACGGCGCCTTCCAGAAGCACGAGCTGCTTGTGCTTCAGGATTTCGTACACACTGAGCTGATCCGGAGTGGTCAGGGTGATGCCGGGCAGGTTCCGGGAGGAGAGCACAAGGTTGCGCTCAGCTTCGGGAGCGATGATGAGAGCCTTGGAAAGGCCCAGATTGCCTGCGATGTTGGCGAACACCTTGGTCTTCGCTTCGGGCAGGTCAAAGCCCTTGACCACGAGCAGGTTTTCACCGGCGAGGCGCGAAGAGAGCGCCATGCGCAGGGCCAGCTTGCGGATCTTCTTGTTCACTTTAAAATCGTACTTGCGGGGCTGGGGTCCGAAAAGGATCGCGCCGCCACGCCACACGGGGGAACGGTTGGAACCGGCGCGAGCGCGGCCGGTGCCCTTCTGGCGCCACGGCTTCACGCCGCCGCCGGAAACCATCGCCCGAGTCTTGGTCGAGTGAGTGCCCGCACGCTTGGCAGCGAGCTGAGCCCGCACCACGAGGTGGAGAATCTCCGGCCTCACAGCGACCTCGAACACTTCGGGAGTCAGGGTCAGTTCGCCCTGTTCCTTCTTGTCCTGATCGTATACTTTCACGACAGCCATTGTTTCTCTCCCTACCTACTGCTTGCGCACCAGAACGAGACCGTTCTTGGGTCCGGGCACGGAACCGCGGATGAGGATGACGTTGTCTTCCATCCGCACGTCCACGATTTCAAGGCCCTGCACGGTTACCTGTTCGGCACCCCAGTGGCCAGCCATTTTTCTGCCCTTGAACACGTGGCCGGGGAAGGTGTTGTTACCGATGGAACCACCGGAACGATGCACCTTTTCGCAACCGTGCGTGTCTTTGGAGCCCTTGAAGTTCCAGCGGCGCATGACGCCCTGGTACCCCTTACCGAGGCTCGTACCAGTTACTTTAATTTTGTCGCCGGCGGCGAACACGTCCGCAGTCAGCACCGAACCCACTTCCTGAGTGGCCGGGGCGTCGAGGCGGATTTCGCGGACCTTGCGATAAAGAGCCGTTCCGGCTTTGGCAAAGTGACCCTTCATAGGCTTGGTCACGTGCTTTTCCTTGGCTTCTTCGAAGGCGATCTGCAGAGCGTTGTAGCCGTCTTTCTCAGCGGTCTTGACCTGGGTGACAGGGCAAGGTCCGGCCTGAACGACCGTTACGGCCACGGCAGAACCGTCTCCAGCGAAGATGCGGGTCATGCCAAGCTTGCGACCCAGAATTCCCATTTTCTCAGCCATGACATTCCTCGCTAAAGCTTGATTTCCACATCCACACCCGCGGGCAGGCTGAGCTTGCCGAGGGCGTCCACGGTCTGCTGCGTGGGTTCCAGGATGTCCATAAGCCGCTTGTGGATCCGCATTTCAAACTGTTCACGGGACTTCTTGTCCACGTGCACAGAGCGGTTCACGGTGAATTTATTGATATTGGTGGGCAGAGGAATTGGCCCTGCCACGCCCGCGCCCGTGTTCCGAGCCGTATCGACGATTTCCGCCACAGCCTTGTCAAGGATGCGGTAATCGTAAGCCTTGAGCTTGATGCGGATACGATCACTGCTCACTGTCGTCATTGCGTCTACTCCGTTATCTGGCAACACTTGCCCGGTTTCGTCCATAAAGAGCAACGGAACGAACCGGACCTCCACACAGCAGCCGACCTTTGAAAAGGCCGGTTCCAAAGCGTATATTTGTGAACGCTTCGGCCAACCCTGGCAAAGACCAGACGGCAACGGAGGGTCGCCACGATACCTTAGTAAGGTTACGTGCAGACTTCAAACTATGTACGCGGGAGATTGGGACGAGGAGGGAAGGCCATTGCGGCGTCACTCCGACTTGCTCTCCATACATAATGAAGTCAACCCATGTTTCGCCAGCCTGGCCTGTATTGGATGAAATCCAATAAGACAGGTAGTCCCGCAGGGTCACCTACAGGGCTTTCGCCCTTTCACAAGACCTTTACAATCGGGGTTCCGTGAGGGATTCCCGCGACTCTAACGGCTCTTGACATCCTTTCGGCAATCAGTGACGCCTGCAAATGTCAAAGTCGGCCTTGATGGCCAACATAGCAGGATGGACAGTGCATCCACCCTTCCCTGCCGCACAGGGATGACCCACATCAAGTGGGGAAACGCATATCTATACAAAGAAGCGGCGACCGTCAAGGGTTTTCTTCATCTTCGCGGCGTCTTCGTTTCTTTCTGCTCCTTTTGCCGGCAAAAGGGAAGCCCCGTCCGGGCGCGCGTCCGTCTTCGCTCCACTCCGGAAAAACAGGGGCATTGCCTTCCGCACGGGTCAAGGCTACACTTACATAATCCACCGCCCTTTCAACCGCCGGCGCCGACGGCCCGGCAAGGCTGCCCCGAATGATCACTCTGCTGCTCACCGTCTTTCTCGTGGTGCTGGTTTCCGCCGCCTGTTCCATGACCGAAGCGGCCCTCTACTCCGTCCCCTGGACCTACATCGAAAACCTGCGCAAACAGGGCTCGGTCAAGGGTGAACTTTTGTATCAGCTCCGTTCCCACATCGACCAGCCCATCGCGGCGGTGCTCACCCTGAACACGGTGGCGAACACCGCCGGGGCCGCCATTGCGGGCGCCATCGCCTCCAACGTGCTCGGAGCCGACAACACGGCCCTGTTCGCGGGGGGGCTGACCGTCCTCATCCTCGCGTTCGGGGAGATCCTCCCCAAGACGCTCGGCGTGGTCCACGCCTGCGGCGTCGCCGGAGGCATGGCCCGCCCGCTCCGGCTCATGGTGGTGCTCTTCAAGCCCTTCATCTGGTTTTCGAGCATCATGACGCGGCTTGTGGCGCCGCCCCAGAGCGGCCCCTCCGCCACCGAAGACGACATCCGGGCCATCACCAGCCTTTCCCGCCAGACCGGGCGCATCCAGCAGTACGAGGAAAACGCCATCAGGAACATCCTTTCGCTGGACGTCAAGCACGTGCGCGAAATCATGACCCCGCGCATGATGGTCTTTTCGCTTCAGGAGAACATCACGGTCAGGGAAGCCTATGCGCATCCCCAGATTTGGCACTACAGCCGCATCCCCGTCTATGGAGACGACAACGAGGACATCGTGGGCATCGTGCTCCGCAAGGACATCGGCCGCTACGTTTCGCAGGGCGAGCCGGACAAGACGCTCTTCGAGATCATGCAGCCGGTCCGCTTCGTGCTCGAAAACCAGACCGTGGACAAGCTGCTGCTGGAATTTCTGGAGTCGCGGCTCCACCTCTTCATCGTGCTGGACGAATACGGCGGGCTGGCCGGGGTCGTGTCCCTTGAGGACGTGCTTGAGGAAATGCTCGGCCGGGAGATCGTGGACGAAACCGACGCCGTAGCCGATCTCCGCGAAGCCGCCCGGCAACGCCGCAGCGCCCTCGTTCAGGCCCGCAACCAGCAGAACGCCGCGCTCAGGGAAGCCCGCGCCAGCGCGGCGGGAGAGAAGGAATAAGGGGAAGGAAGAGGAATCGGGGGAGGGCGCTTTTTGAAAAAAGCGCCCTCCCCCGGTACCCCC
>CAUHBW010000034.1 GCA_959604115.1 uncultured Bilophila sp.
TGTTCAAAGAAACGCTCGAATTCGGGCGGAAGACCCCGGAACATTTCCGAGGGCATCCCGCCGCGCTGCATGACCTTCTTTTCGGTGCTGATGTTGACGACGGCCTTGCCGGCGGACTGAACCAGCGGAACGAAATTGGGGGCGACAGGGGCCGCCTGCGCCGTGAAGACCAACGACATGGCGAGCATGACCGCAACAAGAGGCAGCATTTTGCATTTGTGCAGCATGTGTGAAAACTCCTTTAGAACGATTGGTGCACAGTTCGGTTCAAACTGTTTCCCCCATAATAGCCACACGGGGGGGCTTGTAAATAGCTTGATTTGGTACAAAGTTCTTTACTTTTTCCCTGTTGGGGCGTCTCCTGCGGGAGGTGCGCATCCGAACCGTGCAAAAAGAGGAACTTATTGGGGTGGAAAAATTTTGTACGCGTTTCGAGGCGGAATGATAACTTTTCCGGAGAGGCGGCGGGAGCGGGCCGCCCTCGGCTCGGCCGTCGATCGGGGTCCGGGGGGCGCGCGGGGCCTGAATGGAGCGCATCGGCTAGGGGGGCCTTCCCTAATAAAGGCCCCCTTCGCGTTTCTTTGGATGACCGGGGATCAGCGGCGGTGGGACAGGGTGCTTTCGTTGCCCGCCTGAATGGCGACGGCGACGAGCACAGGCCCGGCGAAAACGCCCACGGGGCCGAACGCCGCGAGGCCGCAGAGGATGGACAGGATCAGCGTGACGACCGAGGCGTCGATGCCGGTCTTGAGGAAGAAGGGGCGGAGCAGGTTGTCCACGCCCGCCACGACCAGCGCGCACCAGATGGCGAGGCCGATGCAGGCGACCGTGGACCCGGTGAGCCACAGCCAGATGCACACCGGAACCCAGACCAGCGCGGTGCCGATGAACGGGATGGGCGCGACGAACGCCGCGATGAGCCCCCAGAACGCGGGCTGGGGCACCTCCGCGAAGGCGAAGCCCACGCCGCAGAGAAACCCCTGAATGAGCGCCACGAAGACGACGCCGACCAGCACGCCGAAGATGGCCTTGCGGATGGTGGAGACGAAGCGGTCGATGACCTCGGCGGGCCATTGGGTCAGGCGGCAGGCGAATTCATGGATAAGATCGGCGCGGGTCGCGCACATCATGGTGATCATGACGAACAGGAACATGACCAGCACGGCCTGAAACGCGCCGCCCGCGATGCCCACGCCGCCCGCGAGCACGGTGCGGGCCGCGGTCCCGGCCAGTCCGGCGGCGGTGCTGGCGAGCTGGTCCAGTCCGCCTTCCAGTCCGGGCAGATTCTTGAGCCACGCGTCCACGGACGCGAACCACGCCTGCGCCTCCGGGCTGTGGATCCAGCCGGAATCGCGCAGACCGTCAAGGATTTTGAGCCCGGCGACGGCTTGCGGGGTGACCAGAGACACCACCGTGGCGAGGGGCAGGATGGTGATCGCCGCCAGCCCCACCGTATAGGCGGTCATGGCCCACGAAGGCGACAGCCGCCGGTGCAGCCTGCGGTATGCCGGATAGGTGACGCAGGCCATACAGGTCGCCATGAACGTCGTGATCGGGAAAGGCCAGAGCAGGAGCACCCATGCTCCAAGGGCCAGACAGGCAAGCACTCGAGTCATTCAAAGCTCCTCGCCGCGTGGCGGCGGGTTGTTTGCGGGAAGATCGCCGGAAAACGGTCCGTGCGCATTCGGAAGAGCCGCCAAGCCGGGCGGAACGCTTCGTGTCGGAAAGGCGGGCGGATTACAGGTTTCCGGACTCTTCGTTGTATTCGCGCACGGCCCGTTCCATCCGTTTGCGGATACGTTCGACATCCTGCCTGGCCGTGGCGAGATAGTTTTCCACGCACTGCCGGTAGGATTCCATATCGGAGCGGTACATCCGCCAGTCCATGGGGCCGTCGCCCGGCAGGGGGCGGAGCGGAGATCGACATTCGGGGGCGGGATAGTCGCCGCCCGGAAGCAGGGACGCGCCCTGTGCCGCAACGGGCAGGAGCAGGACGAACAGGGACAGGAACAGCGTACGCATGGTGATTCCTTTGCTGACGGGCCTCCTTTCGCGGAGTCGGCCCCGGAAGGCTCTTTTCCTAGCAAGAAAGCGTGTTATTGTACAGGAATCCTTCTCGGAAGCCCTTTTTGGGGATGCGGGGCCAGCAGCGTATAGCCCATCCGGACCGCGCCGACGCACAGGGACACGTTCAGGGCGACGTTCAGTCCGGCGAGCAGCGCCGAGTCGCGGAACAGCAGCAGCGTGTCCAGCGAAAAGGAGGAAAAGGTGGTGAAGCCGCCCAGAAACCCCGTGCCGAGCAGGTGGTAGCCCGTGCGGAACGGCTTTCCGGCACGCCGCATGCCGCCTTGCAGGAGTCCCATGAACAGTCCGCCGAGCGCGTTGACGCACAGGACGCCCAGAGGAAACCCCAAGGGCGCGCCCATCGCCTCCATGACGGTTTCGCCGAGCACGACGCGGCAGACCGCTCCCGCGCCGCCGCCGAGCATGACCGCCGCCGAATCCTTCGAGAAAAGCATGGCGTGATTCCGGTTACACGACAATGAGAAAGAAGCCTCCGGCAGCCGCGCCGAGGCACAGGATCGTGTTCAGGGCGATGTTCAGCGCGGCCTTGCCCGGCTGTCCGTCGCGGAAGGCCGCGAAGGTGTCCATCGAGAACGTAGAGAAGGTGGTCAGCGCGCCGAGGAATCCGGAACCGATGAACATCGCCGGAACGGGGAACAGGCCCCAGCGTTCCCAGCAGCCGCCGAGCAGGCCCATGAGCAGCGATCCGAGCACGTTGACCAGCAGGGTGCCGTAGGGAAACGCCGTTCCGAACCGGAACGCGCATTTCGTGGAAACCACGTGGCGGCACAGCGCGCCCACCGCGCCCCCGCCCGCGATCCAGAGTAGATCCGTCATCAGCGTTTCCTCTGCATCTGGAAGCTCCTCCAGCGGCAGCATCGTTTTTCCAGTGCGTTGCACAGCTCGTACAGGGCAACTCCGAGCAGGCTCATGGCGAGGATGCCCGTGAACATTTCAAGCTGATCGCCCCGGCCCCATGCGTCCATGATCAGGAAGCCGAGGCCCTTTCGGGTGGCGAAGGATTCGGCCATGAACAGCACGGCCACCGCCGTGCCGCTGGCCACTTTCAGTGCGGTCATGGCGTCGGGCAGGGCCGCCGGGATGAGGACATGTCGGAGCGTCTGGACGGGGCTTCCGCCGAGCGACCGGAACGAGTCGAGGAATTTTTTGTCCAGCCCCCGCGCGCTGGCCCGCGTGACCACCAGAATCTGGTAGCCGGTGGTCAGGGCGATGAGCAGGACGCGGGGCAGGTCGCCGAGCCCGAACAGCGTGAGGAACAAGGGGAGCAGGACGATCTTGGGCAGGGGGTAGGTCAAGAAGACAAGCGGAGACAGAGTGTTGTCCACAGCCCTGACGTGCCCCAGAATCAGCCCGAGCGGGAAGGCGACGATCCACGCGAGGCTCATGGCGGAGACGACGCGCCACGCGCTGGCTCCGGCGTGCTGCCAGAACGCGCCCGTGGTCAGGGAGTCCCCGAAGTACGCCAACACCTCAAGCGGGCGCGGCAGGAGGAATTCGCCGAGCGTCACGGAGCCGATCTGCCAGAAGGCCAGCAACGCCGCCAACGCCATGAGGTAACGGAAGAGTTCTTTCATGTGGGTATGGACCTTTGTATGCCTCCGGCGGCCAGAGGGCCCCCTCTGGACTCCCCGTCCGGGGGCGAGCCGTCCCCCGGACCCCGGCGTAACCGGTAACGGCGGCAGTTTTCCCTTTCGGTTCCCCGGGACAAACGGCTTGGCCGTTTGTCCCGGTCTTGTGTTTCAAAAACAAGTCATCCTCATGTACCCTTTTCGAACCCTTTGGGAAAGCTGTAAAAAGGGATTCGATAAGGTCAAAAGTCTTTGGAAGAGGAGGGGAAGGGGTCCGGGGAAAAGGAGAAAGCTTTTCTTCAGAAAAGTTTCCCCTCCCCCCGGTTCTTCGCCGCACCTCAGCCTATTGTAAAAATCTGTGCAAAATCCGGGCGGCGAGGGGGACGGTGAGGATGATGGCGTAGAGCCGGACCATCTGGTAGGCGAGGACGATGGGCGCGTTGGGGCCCATGTCCGCGGCAAGTCCGACCACGACGTTCAGGCCGCCGGGGCTGGTGGCGAGGTAGGCGCTGGTCACGTCGAGGTTGCCGTATTTGACCACGAAGACGGCGATGAGCATTCCGGCGACGAGCACGAGGAGGGTGCTGATGACCAGTACGGGCCATGTGTCGCGTACCGCGAGCAGCATTTCGGGCCGGTACATGTTCCCGACCAGAACCCCGAGGCAGACATAGACGAGGAATTGGAAGGGCCGGGGAAACGCGGCCTGAGGCATGACGGAAAAACTTTTCAGGATGATGACCGCGACGATGGCTCCGGTCATGGCCCCGCCGGGCAGGCCGAACCACTCGAAGAGAAAGCCGCCCGCGGCACCGCAGAGCAACAGGACGATCAGTGTGGACATGGGCAATCCTCCGTCCCGGACAAGGCGGCGTACACCCGTTTGGTCAGGGCGAAATACCGGTCCTCCCCGCGCGCTTCCGCATCGCCGAAACAGGGGTTTTCCAGCCACATGACGTTGCGGGCCGGGCGACCGTTCATCACCATGACGTGCTTGCCCAGAAACACGGCTTCGGGAACGTTGTGCGTCACGAGGACGCAGGTGGGGCGGCGGCGCTGCCACAGAGACAGCACGGTCGTCTGGAGATGTTCGCGCGTCAGCGCGTCGAGCGAGGAAAAGGGCTCGTCCATGAGCAGGATGTCCGGGTCCGTGATCAGCGCCCGGCCTATGGCGATGCGCTGTCGCTGGCCGCCGGAAAGCTGCGCCGGGTATCGTTCGTCCAGTCCGGCGAGACCGAGTTCGTCCAGCATGCCCGCCACGGCTTCGCGCCGTCGTTCGGAAGACAGCCCCTGCAATTCCAGCGGCAGGGCCAGATTTTCCCGCACGGTCTTCCACGGAAACAGGCCGTAGTCCTGCAGGATGAACGAAATGCGCCCCTTGTCGCGTCTGCCGACGTCCCCCGTACGTACCGTGCCCCGGTCCGGCTTGTCCAGTCCGGCGAGCAGGTAGAGCAGAGTGCTTTTGCCGCACCCGGAAGGGCCGATGACCGAGAGCGTTTCGCCGTCCGGCAGGTCGAAGGACAGGCCGTCCAGCACGGGGCCTTCCCCGTAGCCTTTGCTCAGGTCGCGGACGGCGATGCCCGCGTCGCGGCGTTCGGCGTTTCTCACCGGAAAACCACGTCGGCGTAGGCCGGGTCTTTCCTGAGGATGCGGTTGGCCTTCATCCAGTCCGCGAAGGTCTTGATGTCCGTTTCGGAAGGCAGTCCGATCGGGGTGCGCTTCATGTCGAAGCGGACCATCGCGTACTGGGCGGACGCACCTTTGGGAAGCAGTCCCTTGGCTTCCATGACCGGGCGGTAGGCGTCGGGTTTTTCATTGATGCGCGCGGCGGCTTCGGTCAACGCCTTCCTGAATTTCGCCACGGTGTCCGCGCCGTCGGGGGCGTCGAGCACGGCGCGTTTCAGGGCGATGACCGCCAGCGGCGTATCCAGTTTGCGGTCGTCGAGGATGGTGCGCGCGCCCTTGGCTTCCACAAGTGAAACCAGCGGCTCAGGCAGCAGCGCGGATTCGATTTGTCCGCTCAGGAGCATTTGCAGGCGTACCGGAATCTGACGGATGTCCTGACGGTTCAGGAAGTCGGGAGCGACTTCTTCCTTTTGGAGCAGTTCGTTGAGCAGAAAGTCGATGATGGTCGCGCTGGAGACGGCGATGTCCTTCCCCTTGAGGTCCGCCAGCGTCTGCGCCTTGGATTTGGGGGAGACCACCAGTCCGAAGCAGCGGCCTTCCGGCGAGGAGTGGGAGGTGGTCGCCACGATGGCCTGCGGAGAGCCGCTTTCGTTTTGCATCAGGACGTTGATGATGTCCCCGAAATGCCCGTCCAGCGCGCCCGCCCGCATCGCTGCTCCGAGTTCCAGCGCGCTCTGGAAGGGGATGAGTTCCACCTCCAGCCCTTGCTTGGCGAACAGCCCTTCGTCGGCGGCGACATGGAGCACGATGGTATCGGCTGCGGGCAGCACGCCGAGCTTGAGGGAGGCGCCGGCGGCGGGGAGGACGGTTCCAAGGATCAACAGGGACAGGAGCGCGAACAGGCGGCGTATCATGGCGTTTCCGTTGGGTTAGGAGGAAAAATCGTTGCGTTTCCGACAGGATCGGCCTTGGAGAAGGCGCATGCGCCAGCGCGGCATGCGCTCCATGCTTACACCGGATGTTCGAAAATATCCAGTGGGCCGCGCTTGAGAGAGATTTCCCACGCCTTCGGGTTAGAGCAAGATTGCCTTTGGAACGCTTCACCTTTCAAATGTTCATTCTGCCGGAGAGCGCGGCCTTTGACGGAATCCGCACCGCGTTGCGGCGGGCTACTCCCCGCTTCGCCTTTCAAGATATAAGGTTGAAAGGCTCTAAAAAGCGTTGGACAAATCGCGCAGGGTATGATCTGCTGCGGCAGCCCGTTGCGCGGGCGGGCCGCCCCGCCGGAACCGCTGCGGGAAAACGCCGGGAGACGCCGTCCGCCGGATGCCGTCTCCTTCATATAGGAGAAAGACAATGCAGGAAACGTTGTTCCGTCGTCTGATGGACGTCATCGAATACGATATCGCGCCTCTCACCCGCAAGCGCGTGGCCATCGGCTGCAAGGTGTTCGGTGCGGCGGTGCTGCGCAAGGACGATCTGTCGCTTGTGCTCGCCGAAACCAATATGGAAGCCTTTTCGCCGCTCTGGCACGGCGAGGTCTACGCGATCAAGCAGTTTTGGGAATTGCAGGGCCACCCCGATCCCAAGGACTGCCTTTTTCTGGCTACGCACCAGCCCTGCTGCATGTGCGCCTCCGCCATCGCGTGGAGCGGTTTTCCCGAACTGTACTACCTGTTCGGCTACGAAAACACGAGCAAGGACTTCAACATCCCCCACGATCAGAAGATGATCCGGGAACTGTTCCATTGCACCAGCCCCGCCGAGGATTCCAGCTATTACACCAGCCGCCCGGTGATGAGCCTGTGTGAAACCTCGGAAGCCACGGCGCGTTTCGAGCACATCAGCCGTCTGTACGCCGAACTCTCCGCCGTCTATCAGGCCGGTGAAAAGAAAATGGTGCTTTCATAACCGAATGAAAGGATAGCTTCTTTTTCCTTCAACAATCCGCCTCTTGAGACGGCCGGACGAACGGCGCGCCCTTCTCCGTCTCTCTTTCGATAAGCAGGCCGCACCGACGAAAACCGCCCCTCCTCTCGGAGACGCCGTATCCGAGGGGGGCCCGGGGGGAATCATTCCCCCCCGGGCAGGTCCGGGCGGCAGCCCGGCCGCCGGAGGCGTCGTCCTCCCACTAATCCTCATCCCCGAACCACGCATCCGGGTCGTACCCCGCAAGAGGCTTCCGCCCCCCGAGGTAGCCGTCCACGGCGCTGACCACGGCCTTGTAGTCCGCCATGCGCCGTTTCTCCAGCCCCCGATCGCGGGGGATGATCAGCTTGTCCGGGTTCACGAACGCTCCGTTTTTGCGGATGCGGAAATCCAGATGCGGCCCGGTCGCCGTGCCGGTCGCGCCCACATAGCCGATGGTCTGCCCCTGTCGTACCCGTTTGCCGTTCTTCATGGTCTTGGCGAAACGCGACATGTGCCCGTACAGGGACTCCAGCCCGTTGTCGTGCCGGATGATGATCTGCTTGCCGTAGCCGCCGGCCCGCCCGATGCTGCTGATGACGCCGTCGCCCACCGCCATGATCGGTGTCCCGGTGGGCGCGCCGTAGTCGATGCCCTGATGGGGGCGGACCTTGCCGAAGACGGGGTGCCTGCGGGCCATGCTGTAGCGGGACGTCACGCGCAGGAAGGAGAGCGGCGCTTTCAGCAATTCGCGGTGCAGGTTGTCGCCCTGCGCGTCGTAGTAGGTTTCCCGCCCGCGTTCGTTACGGAAAAGATAGGCGGCATGCGGCTTGTTCCGGTTGGTGAACTTCGCTCCGAGCACGCGCCCGTAACCTTCGAAGGCATCGTGCCGGAAGCGTTTTTCCACCAGCACCTCGAAGGCGTCGCCTTTGCGCAGGTCCGAGATGAAGTTGATCTCCGAGGCGAAGACGTGCGCGAGCGCGATGGCGAGGGCCACGTTTTCCCCCTGTTCCGCAACGGCTTCCGAAAGCGTGGTCTTGATGGTCCCTTTGATCACCGCCAATGAGGTCTTGTAGTCGATTTCCTCAAGGCGCGCCGTGAAACGGTCGTCCTTTTTCTCAACGACGAGGTATTTTTCCTGATTGATTTCGTACCGGAAGCTCCGGAACGCCTTGGTCCGCGGATCGCGGATCACGATGAAGGGTTGCCCGAACCGGACCTTGGTCAGCGTGTATACCGGCTTGGCGGCGGCGAGCAGCTCGGCAAGATCGTTGGCATCCAGCCATTCGCCGAGGATTTTTCCGGCGGTGTCGCCCTGCTGCACTTCGCTGCGGAGGATTTCGCCCCGTTCGGGGTTCTGTTCCACGGTATAGCGGGGGTTGGCCTCGTAGACGTCGGCTTCCCGATCCGAGGCGTCGTCAGCCTCGGCGTCCTGCTTTTCCTCGGCGGGCAAATCATCCACGACATGCTCGGGAGAGGGAGAGATGATGTCCTCCACGCCGGAAACCAGCCTTTCCAGCGGCTCGGGAAGGAACGGTTCCGCGTCGTCGAACCGAAAGAGCAGGGCGAGGCTGAACAGAACAAGGCACAGGGAAATCAGGCTCCACACTATCCGTCGCATGATCGTTGAAACTCGTTGTAAGAAGGTTGCGCGGAACGGCGGACGCCGCAGCGCGGAAACCCGCCTCATACCGCATTCGGCGCGAACACCCCATCGTTTTTTCGTCAAAATATTTTGACGGCGAACCGGATATGCGTAACGATTCTTCACTCATGGAAAAGGGCAACGGCCCGGAAAGCCTTTCCCGGAGAGCGCGGGGCCGGAATGCAGGCCGGAAAGAGGTGCGGAACTTTGCTGACGCGGCATGAGGAAAAGCCGTGTGGGGCAAAGTGGGCGATGGGGGCATGCCGCATGTTTTGGGTATGGGCGGGAAAACCCCAAACGGGGTACTTTATAATATAGTATATATACAGGCTTTTTATATGAACAAGGCCGCGTGCGACATTTTTTTGCGCGCTTCCGCAAAAAAACGCTTGCCAAGCATCCCCGTTTTCGCTAGAACTCTTCTCGCGCCGAAGTGGTGGAATTGGTAGACACGCTAGGTTCAGGGTCTAGTGGGGGTTCCCCCGTGGGAGTTCAAATCTCCCCTTCGGCACCAAAAAAGTCCAAAATTGTTCATAGAAGACCGGAATCACCAAGAAGTGATTCCGGTCTTCCTTTTTTCAGCGTTGTCATGGCGTCCGACCATCATCAGGGATGAGGTCGGGCGCTTTTTTTTGGGATTTTTCCGGTAACAAACTCAGAGAGCTTTCTCCGTCTTTTAATGCAAGAATCAGGCAATAAGTTGCAGAAATCAGGTCTGTCGCAAGACGTCATGCGCGGGTAAAAAGCAATTCATGAAGGGAACGCACGGAAGCTCCTTTATAAGCCGCTTGTTTGATGGAAAACCGCTTTTAATCGGAGAAAGTCACTATGAACATGCTTGTTTCGTTAGCATCAACGCTCATCATGCTTGGCGGAATGTCCATTCTTCATGCCTCCGCTGCGGAATCGAAAGAGGCAATGCAGATCGTTATCCGCAATGAGGAACAAGTTGCGATTCAAGGTACGGACAAAATGTTTACCGGTTATGCGCGTATTGATCGCCTGTACCCTGCCAACAACCAAATGCGTTCCAACGGAACCTGCATAACCTTTGAGCCCGGTGCCCGTACTCATTGGCATGTTCATCCGGTAGGCCAGGTTCTGATCATCACTTCCGGGCTGGGACGTACCCAGGAATGGGGCAAGCCCGTTCAGGAGATTAGGCCGGGCGATGTGGTTATCTGTCCGGCGGGAGTAAAGCATTGGCATGGTGCCTCCGCCAACAAATCCATGACCCAGATTGAAATCAATGAGGCTCAAGAGCCCGGAAAAGTCGTGGAGTGGATGGAACCTGTGAATGATGAACAGTACGGCAAGTGACAATCTTGCGTTTATACAGGGCACAAGCCCTGTTTCGAATACCTTAAGTACACCCAGGCGAGACCATCAGAAGAATTGTTGCGAAGCTGAAGCCGGTTCTTTTTGAGATGCCCACCTGCGAATATGTGCGGACGGGCGACATTATTGGAAAATGTATGACCTTAGGAAAGGAGTAACTCATGAAAAGCTTTGAATACCACGTGACGACTGACGTTCTGTTCGGAGTGGGCCAAGAAGCCGCGCTCCCCGCCAAGCTGAGCGCCTACGGCAAAAAGATTCTGCTGACCTACGGCGGCGGCAGCATCAAAAAAAGCGGCCTTTACGACAACCTCAAGACGCTGCTGAAGGATTTTGAAATCTTTGAGCTGGGCGGCGTCGAGCCTAACCCCAAGGTGGAAACCGTCAATAGGGGAGCCGCCATCTGCAAAAAGGAAGGCATCGACATGATTCTGGCCGTGGGCGGCGGCAGCACCATCGACTGTTCCAAAGCCATTGCCGCCGCGACTTACTACGAAGGCGACGCTTGGGATATGGTGTTGCATATGGACAGGATAACCAAAGCCCTGCCCATTGCCGTGGTGCTGACCATTGCCGCCACCGGCAGTGAAATGGACGCCGTGGCCGTCATTTCCAAACCGGAAACCAACGAAAAACTGCCGTTCTTTTCTCCGTTTGTCCTGCCCAGGGTGGCCGTGCTCAACCCGGAAAACACTTATACCGTGCCGTCCTTCCAGACGGCTTCCGGTTCCGCCGACATCATGTCCCACGTCATTGAGAACTACTTTGATCGTGAGCAGGCGTTTGTGCCGGATGCCATCAACGAAGGGCTGCTGCGGGCCGTCATCAAATACGCGCCCATCGCCCTGGAAACGCCCTCCGACTATGAGGCAAGGGCGCAACTGATGTGGGCCGCTTCCTTGGCTCTGAACGGTCTGGGGTCCACCGGTAAGGATTTCGCCTGGAGCTGCCACTACATCGAGCATGAACTCAGCGCTATCTATGACATAACGCATGGGGCCGGGCTTGCCGTACTGACGCCGAAATGGATGCGCCACATCCTTTCCGAGTCTACGGTGGACAAGTTCTGCGATTATGCGGTCAATGTCTGGGGGCTTGAACGCGGCGGCGACAAATTCACCTTGGCCAATCGGGGCATTGACGCCACGGAAGCCTTTTTCAAAAAAATGGGGCTTCCTTCGTCACTGACCGAGTTCGGCATTGATGACGCCAGCTTTGCGGTTATGGCGGAAAAGGCCGTGCGTATCGGCGGACTTCAGAACGCCTATGTGCCGCTGTCCGAAGACGATGTCATCAGGATTCTGCGCATGAGCTTGTAGTACGCGCCGACTTGACCGCGAAAAGGTTCCGGGGATGCCGTCTCCGGAACCTTTTTGTTTGCAAGGATCAGGCAATAAAGGGACGGATTTGTATCTACCCTTGCCCTGCTGGCGGCGTATTCTATGACATAGCTGATGGGGTGGTTCCGATGGCGGGCATCGGCCTGACAAACGCAATCTCCGTCGCACTACAGGCAAAAAAACAACTGAGGAACAAGGAGCAAGAGAATGTCCGACATGAACGATGCGAACTCGAATGCGGTTGCAAAGGGCGAACAGCCCGCTTTAACGCGCCGCCATCTTCTGAAAGTGGCCGGGGGAGCGCTGGCTTTCGGCATTGCCTCCCGACTGGTTTCGCCCGCCGATATTTTGGCGGCCGACAGTGAAGGGAAGACCATGAAAATAGTCATGCTCACCGGAAGCCCTCATCGGAAGGGGACCTCAGCGTTGCTGGCTGACGAATTCATAGCCGGGGCGACCGCCAAAGGCCACTCCGTGGTCCGCTTTGACGCGGCGTTTGAGAAAGTAGGCCCCTGTCAGGCCTGTTATTACTGTGACAAGCATAATGGAGAATGCATCCAGAAAGACGCCATGCGGAAAATTCTGCCGGAAATCCTGTCGGCGGATATGATCGTGCTCGTCACGCCTCTGTATTACTTCCAGATGACCGCACAACTGAAAACCGTTCTGGATCGCCTGATGCCGCAGCGCGCGGCACTGCGTAAGCATCCCATGAAATCCGCCATGCTCGTCACCTGCGGCAGCAATACGAACTGGAACATGGACGCCATTATGGCCCACTACAAAGTGCTGCAACAGTACCTGCCGTGGGAGGATCAGGGCGTGGTGCTCGCCAGAAACGTATTCGCCCGCAAAGACATTGAAGGAACCGCGTTCCCCGCCGAGGCCAATACGCTGGGCGCAAACCTGTAGTCTCTTCAACCTCACCCTGAAAAGGAGGCGCTATGCCGGTCATTACTTTGGAAACGGCTTCGTTGAATACAGAGCAAAAAAAGTTGCTGGTTTCGGAGTTTACCGAATCCGCCGCCCGGATTACGGGCATCCCGAAAGAATCCTTCTACGTGTTCCTCAAAGAGAACAATGCGGACAACGTGGGTGTGGGAGGGGAACTGCTCTCCGAAAAAAAAGCCCGTGAGCGTACCATGTAACGCCAAGCCGCTTCGGCCCGGAGTGAACGCCGCGACTTGAAAGATTTAGGCAAAAAATTGCCGGATACGTCTCTACCGGCAGGCATACCCGCACAGGAACGCGCTTCTTGACACAACATCATCATATAAAGGACGGATAACATGAAACGAATCGCCGCAATGCTGATGGCTTTTGCCCTGACGGTTTCCACCGGTCTTTCCATCAATGCCGTGGCCGCCGAACAAGACAAAGCCGAACAGGTCATCTACCGCGCAGGAACCCAAACCCCTCTCAAGGGCGCACCGAACATTTTTACCGGCAATGTGCGGGTGGACCCCTGGTATCCGGTCGGCAACGGCATGCGTTCCGTGGGGGCCAGCGTGACGTTCGAGCCGGGTGCCCGTTCCAACTGGCATACCCATCCCGTGGGACAGGCGCTCATTGTGACTTCCGGCGTAGGATTAACCCAGGAATGGGGCAAGCCGATTCAGGAAATCCGCCCCGGTGACGTCATCGTCTGCCCTGCGGGGGTGAAGCACTGGCATGGAGCCACCCCCAACAGTTCGATGACGCATATCTCCATCGCCGAGGACAAGGACGGCGTATGCGTCGAGTGGCTGGAAAAAGTCACGGACGAACAATACGGCGGCAAGTAGAAAAATTTCAGGCCAGTGGAGCGGAACAACTGCGTTTCGTCCGCTCCGTTGAGTTTGTTGGCAGCAAAAACGCATAAGAGAGAATCGGATATGCTTATCAGCCTGAACAAAATATCCCTTATGGCCTGTTGTGCCGTCTTACTGGGAGGATTGTTGATGCAAGACACTTCATTCGCGGCGCAAACCAAAGAGGTAGCGCCATCGGATCGGCCCGCTGTGGCCGAAAAAAATATGAACAGGCTTTTCGGAAGTGCTGAGGACTCGCTGGCAAAGACCGATCCCGATCTCGTGGCCATGAGGGATCGCCTCCTGTACGGGGAAATTGCGGAGCATGGAAGTTTGAACGACAAACAGCGCGAACTGCTCACACTGGTCGTTCTTACCGTCGCTCAAAGCACGGCTGACATAAAAAAGCACGTGGGGGCCGCGCTTCAGGTCGGGGCAAGCCCCGTGGAAATCAAGGAGGCCCTGTACCAGTGCGCTCCGTATATCGGCTTTCCCAAAGTTGAGGCCGCCATCCGGCAGGTCAACGGCGTGTTTGCCGAAAGGGGGATTGCCCTGCCCCTGGCAAGTCAGGCGACAGTGACGGAGGAAAGTCGTTTTGCGGACGGGCTGGCGGTGCAGAAATCCACTTTCGGCGACGTCATCGACAGGATGCACGCGGCTGCGCCGGCCGGACAGAAGGAAATCATAGTCAATTATCTCTCCGCCTTTTGCTTCGGCGACGTCTTCACCCGCAAGGGACTCGACCCCAAGACCAGAGAGCTTCTCATCTTCTCCGCAATCAGCGCGCTCGGCGGGTGCGAAAGCCAAGTCAAAAGCCATGTGCAGGGCAATATCAATGTGGGCAACAGCAAGCAAAATCTGATTGATGCGCTGGCCCAGAGTCTGCCGTACATTGGATTCCCGCGCACCCTGAACGCGCTTGCTTGCGTCAATGACGTCATCCCGGAACGGTAATCCGGACAGCCGACTCAGGTTATCCGGCATACACCGTAACGTATCCATCTGTTGCGGCTGAGGATGAAGGAACAAAAAACTTCCCGGGAAGCTCCCGGGAAGTTTTTTGCTGGTATGGACTGGGTTTCCTTTTCCCCGATTTCAGCCCAGAAGATTTTCGCGACGACGGGATATATCTCTATAGGGCGGTTCTCCAAACATAGTCTTATATTCTCGATTGAACTGCGTTATGCTTTCATAGCCCACAGCCAACGCGGCGTTTGAGGCTCTTTCATTTTCCAGGAGCATTAACCGTTGAGCTTCATGCAAGCGCAAATGCTTGATGTACTGTAGCGGACTGAGACCGGTAAGATTCTTGAAATGACGATGAAGAGTGGCTGTGGACATGTTCGCTTTCCGTGCCAGTTCGTCCACTCGAACTGGTTGCGCCAGATTTTGGCGCAACCACGCAATGGTCTGCACTATCTGATTATTCTGTGTGCCTAATGTATTCACCTGTCGCAAAAGTGCCCCGTATGGACCAAGCAAGAGAAAATAGTGCAGTTCACGCAGGAGCATGGGCGCACGAATGGGAATCTGTTCCGGCTTGTCGAGTACATTGACCAAACGCAGAACAGCATCAAGTAATTCCGGGTCTGTGTCGGCGACGGTAACCCCCTCGCACTCTACATTTTTAGAGGGCGATTTTTGAGACATCTCCATAGAAAGCTCTGTTATGAGCTTTGCATCCAAATAAAAAAAGACGGAAAGAAAAGGTTCTTCCGGTGTCGCTGGCATAGCCTTAAATGATGCGGGCATATCCAGTCCGGCAACTAGACACTGGTTTTCTTTATAAAAATATTCACGGCCACCAAAATAGGAAAGCTTGCTTCCCTGAATGACAAATGCAGCCAAAGGCTTTTCAAAAGTTTTTTCGGAAGATGAGGCAAACTCGCGGCGGAGTAAGAGCATGCTTTCAATATCAGTTTGATAGTCGCCGGGATGCTGCGTATGCTGTAGAAGTTTTTCTTTCAATTTTGCATTGATCTTTACCAGTTCATCACGGTCGCTTGCGGGCATACAGACGAACGCTCCTGTTTTGAGTTCCATTAACTTCGCGTATAGAATAATCTAATGTTCACAACAAAAAAATAAAAAATTGTATTAATAAAAACAGCAAGATAAAATAGGTATCGAGTATTCCTTCGCACCATGGGAAAGCAACGGGTCAACAATGCATAACATTGCTGACCCGTTTTTTAAAGGGAGCAAATCAGGGTACGCCGAGCACATGGAGGTGGTGCGTATCCCCGTTTTACCTTCTCCAGCGGCGGATGGCGCGTATCAAACCTTTCTTTCCCCGGTCGCATGGCGTGCCTCACGTTGATGCCGGACACGAACGTTCCGCCCTGCTCGCGTGACGGCGGTTATGATACGGAATGATTGCGAAGCCCATTGGAAACCAAAGGGATAACGACCTGCATACCTCCCCGGGAAACCGGGAACGAAGCGGCATTTTTTGATAAGGCTCCGTATATGCGTCTTTATGTTATTGAAAACAGCTTCAGTATATTGAAGAACCGGCGGCGTATCGCTACCCGTCATGAGCGCTGCGCGCATACGTTTTTTTCAGCCATTTTTCTCGTTGTAAGTGCTATTTTTTACTTTAATTCGCGAACAAAGCCCCTGTTTTGTCGTATGGAGAGAAATTATCGGCAGTCGCTCTTGACTTTTCCTGTAGACTGCCATATATCGAAACGAAAATAATCATAAGTTTAACGTTTATCTCCGATAAGAGATACGAGTTCCCTGCCAGCTCTTAGGGTGCTTGCAGCCGCATATGGCTGAATACTGTGCATACAAGCCCAATACGTGACGTATTGGGCTTGTA
>CAUHBW010000035.1 GCA_959604115.1 uncultured Bilophila sp.
GGGGGGAGGAAAACTTTCTGAAGAAAGTTTTCCTCCCCCCTCCCCAATTCTTTATTGATACAATAACGCTACGCCGACTTGCCGCAGGCGTAGGCTTCGTCGAGGGGCTCCCAGCACTTGCAGACGGGCTGGTACCCCTGCGCCTCGATGGCGGCGATCATCTGATCCACGTCGCGGGTGTCGGCGATCTCGAACTGGGCCGTGTCGTGGGCTTCGGGATTGTCCTCGGTTTCGTGAACGTGCCCGCCCACGGCGGTGGAAACGCCCGCCGAAATCTTGGTGATGCCCAAGCCGATGAGCCTGTCCCGCAGGAACGGACGCTCGCGCGTGGACAGCGTGATCCCGGCGGCGGGCAGATACAGCCGGAGCGCCTGGATGTACTGCACCAGATCGCGCTCGGAAGCCGGATGGATGTCGTTGAACGTGCCCTCGTGCGGACGCATGCGCGGCGCGGAAACGGCGACGTCCACGCCGGGATAGGTCCGCTGAATCCAGTCCGCGTGCAATCCGGTGTAAAAGGCGTCGCGCCGCCACTGGTCAAGACCGAGCAAAGCCCCAACGTTCACAGAACGCATGCCCGCGCGGGCGGCGCGGTCCGGGGCGTTCAGACGGTACCGGAAATCGCGCTTCGGACCGGCGGGATGCAGCTTGAGGTACAACGCCTCGTTGTACGTCTCCTGAAACATGGTGAAGGAGTCCACGCCCGCTTCGGCCAGCATCCGGTAGTCGTCCTCGCTCATGGAGTAGACCTCGATGCCGATGCTTGGAAAGTAGGGCCGCAGACGGCGGGCCGCCTCGGCGATGTAGTCGGGTCCGGTCAGCTTCGGCGCGTCGCCGGTCAGCAGCAGAATGTTGCGAAGCCCGGTTGCGGCGATGGTCCTGCCTTCGGCCTCCACCTCGTCCATCGTCAGCATGGACCGGTGAATGCGGTTCTTGGTGTTGAACCCGCAGTACACGCACTGATTGGTGCAGTAGTTGGCGAGATACAGCGGCGTGAAGAGCTGGACGGCCCGCCCGAACTGCCTGAGCGTCACCTGACGGGCGATGCGCGCCATGTCTTCGAGATGCGGGGCCGCCGCCGGAGACACCAACGCCATAAAGTCGCGGGCGGACAGCCGCCGTCCCGCTTCCGCCAGCTCCAGCGCGCGAAGCACGTCCGTTTCGGTCGCGGACGCCAGCCCCGCTTCCACATCGTCCAGAGGCCACTCCGGCAGAACGTCCGAAAACAGGCGGCTCATGACGCGTCCCCTTCGCCACCGAGGAATCCGGTCAGCGGCGACGAGGCCGACGCGACGCCCTGCGACACCGGACCGGCTTTGGCGAGGAAGGCATCGCGGCCCGCGCGCACGGCGGCTCCGAACGCGGAGGCCATGCGGACCGGGTCGCCCGCCGTGGCGATGGCGGTGTTCACGAGACAGGCCGCCGCGCCCATTTCCATCGCTTCGCAAGCCTGCGAGGGCTTGCCGATGCCCGCGTCCACCACAATGGGCAGGCTGATTTCCTCTATGAGAATCCGCACCATTTCCCTTGTCTGGAGGCCCCGGTTCGAGCCGATGGGGGCGCCGAGCGGCATCACGGCGGCGGCTCCGGCGTTCACGAGATCCCGGGCCACATAAAGATCGGGATTCATGTACGGCAGCACGGTGAAACCTTCCTTCGCGAGGATTTCCGTCGCCTTGGCGGTTTCGTAGCCGTCGGGCAACAGGTGGCGGGTGTCGGAAATGACTTCGATCTTGATCCAGTCGCCGCAACCGGCGGCGCGGGACAGGTGGGCGATGCGCACGGCCTCGTCGGCGGTGCGCGCGCCGGACGTGTTCGGCAACAGACGCATGGAGCCGGGGATATGGCTCAGCACGTTGTCCTTCATGTTGCCGAGGTCCACGCGTCGCAGGGCCACGGTGATGACCTCGGCGCCCGACGCCTCCGCGACCGCCGGAATGAGGCTGTCGGAACCGTATTTCCCCGTACCGATAAACAGGCGGCTGTGCAGTTCCACGCCGCCGATGATCAACGCATCATTCGTTTTCATAGGCCGTCCTTGAGCAGACGTAAAAGATGACGGGGCGATCACCCCTGAAAGAACGCTCCGTTGCGGAACGTCCCGGAGGCGGGGAGCGACGGGCCGCCGGGCACGGCTCACCCTCGCGAGCGACGCTCGCGGAAGGGGGGAGGGAGAAGGAGAATCACCCGCCGCCGACGAATTGCAGCAGCTCCAGCGTGTCGCCGTCCAGCAGGACGGTTTCAGCGAACGCCGCCGCAGGCACGATGTCCCTGTTTCGTTCCACCACGATCTTTTCGGGCATCAGCCCAAGACGGCGGAGCAGTTCGAGCAGGGTTTCCCCTTCGTCGCAGGCCGTGGGCTTGCCATTCACGGTGATGTTCATAGAACGCCTCGCTTGTTGGGCCTTCAACGAAAAAACGCCCGTCACGAGGGACGGGCGTTCACGGATCAGGCTATGACGACGCTTCCCTACGGCAGTACCAACTGCGTCAGGTTCCGAGGGTCTGGGACGAACCCACTCTCAGCCTCCATGAGGCTCCCCTAGCGGCAACAACTATAGCGGGCGGCTTCCATTCTGTAAAGGGCCGCATTTCGCTTGCTATTTTTTGATGATCAACAGGTCTTCGAGGGCGCGCTTCGGCACATGGTGCACGCCCTGCGCGTCGCGCCAATACTTGACGGAGCCGTCCGGACCCATCGGCTCGACGCGGCGCACTTCCTTCTGAAGGCCGAGGGCCAGCACCAGCACGGGCTCCAGCGTTTCGGGAATCCCGAGCACTTCACGGAGCACGCGCGGATCGAACGACAGGAAAATACAGCATCCCACGTCGCGCGAAGACGCGGCGAGCTGGATGGTCTGCGCGGCGATGCCCGCGTCGATGGCGTTGAGCTTCGCACGCGTCCCCGCCTCGCCCAGAATGACGATGTATCCGGTGGGCCGTTCGCCCGCTTCGGGACCGTTCCAGTCGGTCAGCATCCCCGCCCATTTCAGGGCCGGAAACACGGCGGCGCAGGCTTCCGGCGACTCCGCCGCCGCGAACCGCAACGCCTGCGCGTTTCCGGCGCAGGGCGTCGCCCGCGCGCATTCCACAAGCCACTCCAGCGTCCCGGCGGGCATGCCCTCGGCTTCACGAAAACGGCGGCACGTCCGCGCTCCGGTCACGAGTTCGAGAAAGTCCATAAGCCTCTCCTTGTTTGAGCGTGTAGGAATGCCTTCTTTCTAGCATCCGCCGCCCCGCTCCACAACGGCCTTGCGTCATAACGGGGCACACGCTAGTGTGTGCCCGTTGCGGAGGCCCGCCGCAAAGCCGCTTCCGGCGCGCCTTTTCCGCGAGCGCCTCCCCCAAGGAGCCTTCATGAAATATCTTGCCATCGACTACGGTCAGAAACGCACCGGCATCGCGGTTTCCGACGCCGGGGGCCGCATGGCCTTCCCCCGAAAGACCATCCTCATGAACACCCGCGCGGCCTTCTTTGAAGAACTCCTCGCGCTCATCGAAGCCGAAACCCCGGACGCGGTGGTCATCGGCCTGCCCATCAATCTTGACGGCGAGGAAAGCCTGACCACCCGGCAGGCGCGCAACTTCGCCAAAAGCCTCGCCCGGCGCACGCCGCTTCCCCTGTTCTGGATGGAGGAGGCCCTCAGCAGCTACGAGGCCGAGCGCGACCTCCGCGCCGCCGGACGCTCCGCCGCCAAGGGCCGCGCCGTGCTCGACCAGCAGGCCGCCGTGCGCATCCTGCAATCCTTCCTCGATCAACCGGAAGACAAACGGAAAACCGTATGAACGATACCCCCGAAGACGCCAAGAAAACGCCCGCTCCCGATCTTCCGACCGGCGGCGCGCCGGACGTCCCGCAATCCCCCGAAACGCCGCACTCCCCGGATATGCCGGACACGCCCGAGCAGCCCTCCCCGACATCCGCCCCGGACGCCGCTCCCGTTTCCTCCCCCGTCGCGGACGACGCCAAAACGCCGTTCGCTGAAAAAAACGCCGAGGATGCCCCCAAACCGGCTCCCAGACGCCGCCGGACGTGGCTGCGCTGGCTCGGCGGGCTTGTTCTGGCGATGCTGCTGGCCTGCGGGGGCGCAAGCTGGCTGACCTACGACTTTCTGCACAGTCCCGGCACCGATCCCGCCGTTGCGCCCGCGCGGAACGTGGAGGTGACCGTCAATCCCGGCATGACCTTCCGGGAGCTTACGCCCGAACTCGTCAAGCTCGGCGCGGTGCGCGACGCCGACAAGTTCCGGCTGCTCCTGCGCTGGATGAACTACCGCCAGATTCCGCACAGCCTCAAGCCGGGCCGTTTCCGCCTGAACACGGGCTGGACGCCGCAGCGGATCATCGACCAGCTCGTCAACGGCTCGCCGCTGCTCGACCGGGTGACGATTCCCGAGGGGCTGGCCTGGTGGGAAGTGGGCAAGCGGCTGGAAGAGGCGAAGATGGTGCGTTTCGAGGACTTCGACAAGATCGTCCACGATCCCGACTTCCTGCGCCACTGGGGGATTCCCTTCGATTCGGCGGAGGGCTTTCTGTTCCCGGACACCTACCTGATCATGCGGCCTCTGGAACTGAACGAAGCCACGGCCAAATCGGTCGTGGGCCGACTCATCGACAACTTCTGGCGGCGGACGGCTCCGCTCTGGCCCGGCGGCAAGCGTCCCGGCCCGTCCGGGCGCGACGACGTGCGGAAGCTGGTCACGCTGGCCTCCATCGTGGAGCGGGAAACCGCCGTCCCGTCGGAGCGTTCCCGCGTCGCCGGGGTCTACGCCAACCGTCTGCGCCTGAACATGTTGTTGCAGGCCGATCCTACCACGGCCTACGGGCTCGGGGAAAACTTTGACGGCAACCTGCGCCGCCGCCATCTCGACGACGAGTCCAACCCCTACAACACGTACAAGCATCCCGGCCTGCCGCCCGGCCCTATCTGTTCGCCGGGGCTGGCCTGCCTCAGAGCCGCCGCCAAGCCCGAGGAGCACAAGTACATCTATTTCGTGGCGCGCGGCGGCGACGGTTCCCACGTCTTCAGCACCAACCTCGCCGACCACAACAAGGCCGTCCGCGAGTACTGGGCGAAGAGACGGAAAGGGCAGTGAGCACATGAAGATTGGAGGGGGGAGGGAGAAACTTTCAGGAAAGTTTCTCCCTCCCCCCTCCAAACCTCCCCCCTTCCTCTTCAAAGATTTTCGTATGGGTCAACGCAAGGCGGGGGTACCGCCCCGTCCCGTTTCGGAGGCGTCCGTCTCCGGGTTGCATGGCAACAAGGCAATGGGACATTGGAAATCAATCTTCCGTTTGTCCCTCTCCCCTCCACTTTTCCCCGCTCTCCTTCTTCCACAAAATGAAAAGACTCTGAACGGTGTTCAGAGTCCTTGTCTCTCTGCTGTTCCATAGAAAATCCTTTGGCTTTCGGTCGAGCCGCTGTTTGAGCCTCCCGCCTTTCCGCCGAACCGCCGGGAGACGGACATCAAGGCCGACTTTCCGCGCCGCCCCGCCCGCCATCCACCCTTACGAACGTTTTGCGGAGGATGGGGTGGGGTTTGGGGAGGGGAAGGGGGCGCTTTTTCAAAAGCGTCCCCTTCCCCTCCCCAATCTTATCCTTCCATCACCTTGATCCGATCAAACCCCGACAGAAGACGACGCTCCAGCACGCGGACGCGGAAGAACAGCAGGACGGCGGCGATGGACACGCCGACGATGAAGGCCGTCCAGAAGCCCTGCGGCCCGAGGGGATCGCCCCAGAGATGCGTCCTGCCGAGCGTATAGCCGAGCGGCAGGGCGAACACCCAATAGGACACCAGCGTCACGCACAAAATCGCCCGCGTATCGTTGTAGCCGCGCAGAATGCCGACGCTGACCACCTGAATGGCGTCGGTCAGCTGGTAGGTCGCGGCGAACAGCAGCAGATGCGCCGCCAGCCCGAGCACGGCCGGATCGTCGTTGTATACGGCGGCGATCTGGTCCCGCCAGAGCGCGGTCACGGTCGCCGTGCATACCGCCGCCATGCACGCCAGAAGCCATGAAGACCGGCTCGCCGTGCGCGCGCCATCCACGGACTTGCGCCCGAGAGCGAATCCCGTGCGGATGGTCGCCGCCGTGCCGATGGACATGGGCACCATAAACAGCAGGGAACTGAAATTCAGCGCGACCTGATGGCCCGCCACCTGAATGGCCCCGAGCGGCGCGATGAGCAGCGCCACGGCGGCGAACAGCGTCACCTCGAACAGCATCGCCAGCGCGCCGGGAAACCCGATGCCCGCCAGTTTCCTGAGGGTCGCCCACACCGGACGCTCCCACGTCCGGAAGGTCATCAGCGCGCGCAGGTGCGGATGCCGGAAGACGTACACGACCATCGTAAAGAACATCACCCAATAGACAATGGCCGTCGCCACGCCCGTGCCCGGCCCGCCGAGCGCGGGCAGCCCGAACTTACCGAAAATCAGGACATAGTTGCTCGGGATGTTGATAAGCAGCCCCATGAATCCCGCGAACATGGCGGGACGCATGAGCGCCATTCCCTCCATGCCGCAGCGCAGCGCCACGAACAGCAGGTAGGCGGGAGCCCCCCAGATGATCGCCCGCAGGTACTGCCCGGTCATCACCCCGAGGTCGCCTTCCACGCCCATGTCCGCAAGATGATGGGAAAGCAGATTCACGATAAGAATCAGCGGCACGGAAATGGCCAGCGCCATCCAGACGCCCTGCCGCATGACGTGCCCGACGCCCTGCAAGTGTTCGGTATTGCGCACGGCTCCGGCCCCCCGGAGCTGCGCCACGCACGGCGTGACCGCGAGCAGCAGCCCCTGCCCGAACAGCACGAGCGGCACCCAGAGCGAACCGGCCAACGCCACGGCGGCCATGTCCACCGGCCCCACCCGTCCGGTCATGACCATGTCCACAAATCCCATCGAAATCATCGCCACCTGCGCCAGCAATGCGGGGATGGCAAGGGAAAGCTGGGTCCGCATTTCAGTAAGATAGGCACGACGTCTGGTCGACATGAAACACCTCAACAAAGAAAAAAGAACGAGAGAGGATCAACCTCCCCCTCCCGAAAACATGTTTCCGGGAAGGACGGCAGACTATAACCGGAACAAATAAAAAGGCAATGCTCTGAAAACGGCCCGAAACGATCCCGAGAGGAACACGTTCGGAGGCCTGCTCCTCCGGGGCTGGGAGGGGGCATTCCGTCAGCCGACGACGTGACGCCGACCATACGCATTCGGGGAGGAGCGGGAGGAACGCCGCGTCCACTGAGCGGGAAACATGTTCTTTTCCAAAAAAAAATCCGGCAGATCGGGGCGCACCCGATCTGCCGGAAGGGGAGGCGTCCGCGAAGGAACGCCCGTTTCGTCAATGGTTAGGCGTTCATGTCGTCGGAAGGCTGAGGCTTGCGGCCCACGGTCACCAGCAGGATGAAGCAGATGACGGCGATGCCGATGCCCACGATGTTCGACATTTCATAGGACATGCCGAAGCCCATGCTCTTTTCATAGCAGATGTACACGGCGCTCACGGCGGTCATGAACATGGCGGGCAGAGAGGCGATCCAGTGGAACTTGCCGCGGTGCAGCAGGTACGCGGCGGCGGCCCACAGCACGATGGCGGCGAGGGCCTGGTTCGCGAACCCGAAGTAACGCCACAGCATCCCGAAGGGAATGAAGTTCAGCGCGACGCCCACGACGAACAACGGGATGGCGAGCATCAGGCGGTTCTTGTGCGGGCGCTGGTCAAAGCCGAGCGCGTCGGCGATGGTCAGACGGGCGGCGCGGAACGCCGTGTCGCCGGAGGTCACGGGCAGCACCACGACGCCGAGGACGGCGAGAGCGCCGCCGAACGCGCCGAGCAGTTCCACGGAGATGTTGTTCACGACCAGCGCGGCGTTGCCCTTGGGGCCGAGAGCGGCGGCGAGGGCGGCGACGTCGGGATAGAAGGACATGCCGAGCGTCACCCAGATGAGGCCGATGACGCCTTCCGCGATCATCGCGCCGTAGAAGATCTTGCGTCCGTGCTTTTCATTGTTGATGCAGCGGGCCATCAGGGGCGACTGCGTGGCGTGGAAGCCGGAGCACGCGCCGCAGGCGATGGTGATGAACACCAGAGGCCACGCGGGCAGTCCGGCGGGGCTGTGCGTCGTCCATTCGATGTTGTTGTAGAAGGTGTAGCCCTTGAAAACGAGGGCGCTCAGCAGGCCCACGGCCATGAACACCAGCAGCACGGCGAAGAACGGATAGATGCGGCCGATGATCTTGTCCACGGGCAGAATGGTGGCGAGAAAGTAGTACGCGAAGATGATCGCCACGAAAATCATGCTGTTCATGCCGGTCAGGTGCGCCATCAGACCGGCGGGACCGGCCACGAAGACCACGCCCACAAGAATGAGCAGCACCACGGCGAACACGCGCATCAGCTTCTTGATGACGTCGCCGAGGTTGTAGCCGACGATGTCGGGCACGGACTTGCCGCCGTACCGGACGGACAGCATCCCCGAAAAGTAGTCGTGCACGGCTCCGGCGAACACGCAGCCGATGACCACCCACAGCAGGGCGATGGGGCCATACAGCGCGCCCAGAATCGGACCGAACACGGGTCCCAGACCGGCGATGTTCAGCAACTGGATCAGAAAGACCTTGGCGGGGCTCATTTCCACATAGTCCACGCCGTCGGGCATCTTGCAGGCGGGCGTGGGCCGATTGGGATCAGGGCCGAACACCTTTTCCACAAACGCCCCGTAGACGAAATAACCGCCGAACAGACCGGCAAGCGCCAGCACAAAATACATCCATGAAGGCATATCAAATCCCCCCTGAAAAAGTTTCTCTCAGGAACAGGCATTCTTACGGCAAACGCTTGTTCCTCTTTTGCGCGAACTCTAATCCCAGCGCGATTGCCGAGTCAAGGGGGAAAGACGTTTTTCCGCTAACAGGAGGCAACACTTTTGGGGAACCAACATTCTTTTTTCATTTTCTTTTTTGGAAACAAGAACTTTTTTTCATCCGAAACGGGCCGTTTGTCCGTCAAAAAATGAGAAAAAAAGAACAAGATCAAAAAAGAGGGAGAAGGCCGAAGCCCTCTCCCTCTTTCAGACGAATCTCAACTTACAATTAGAACTTGTAGTTCAGGCTCATAGCAGCCTTGAAGTTGTTTTCGTGGTAGGCGTCGGAGCCCCACAGGTTTTCGTCGTAGTCCAGGTTGATGTAACCCAGTTCGAAAGCCAGGGTGAGGTCCTTGTAGATCTTGTACTGGGTGTCGAGGTTGACTTCCCACATACGGTCGTGCTGGGTCAGGTACAGGTCGTTGCCGACGCTGGTCATGCCGCCGACGAAGCCGGAGCGGACCATTTCAGAGTTGTTGGTACCCTGAATGAAGCCGACGCGGAACACGTGGGTCAGGTCTTCCATGAAGGAGATGTCCTTCAGTTCAGCAAGCACACCCCAAGTACCGGAAAGGCTGGTGCCGTTGAAGGTGGAAGAACGGTTGTAGGTGCCGCCATCGAAGCCGTAGGAGGTCAGAGCCACGTCGGAGTCGAGGACAGGCATGCGTTCGGAGCCGTCCATGGCGTCGTCGTCGTCACCGGAGGCGTACCAGCCGGTCAGAGCGGGGGTCATGAAGTCCAGCTTGTAGTCGGCGGACAGAGCGGCGTACCAACCGGAGCGCTTCACGTCGAAGTTGCCGGAGGTGCCCATGTCCACGCTGCCGTACGCGAAGTCGGCGGCGATGCGGAAGGGATCGAACATGGTCAGTTCGCCGGTGATGCCGCCCCACCAAGCGTTGCCGTGGTCGTCGTCAACGCCGGGAAGCATGGCTTCGCCGCCAGCAGGCAGGAGGCCGGCAGCAACGCCGTTGGAGTTGTTGGCGCCGGCGCCGAACTTGGCGTCCTTGCCGATAACGCTGTACATGGCGAAGGGGGTCACCTTCACGCCGTCGAAGGTCAACGGCACGGTCAAGCCCACGACGTCCATGGCGTCATGAGTGTTGTCGCCATTGTCCAGACGACCGCTGACTTCGTTGTAAGGACGCAGCCAGAAGAGAGCGGCGCCCACGTTGTCGGTGAACTGGCCGGAAATGGTGATACCGGCACCGTCGGTGTCAAGCACGGCCATCGGCACGGCGAAGGTCGGAACGCCGAAGGGCTGGAGACCCATACGGACTTTGGCGTCGGTCTGGGGGATAACCCAGTCAACGTAGCTGTAGCGGACCTTCACTTCCTTGCCGTCGGTGCCCAAGGCGCCGCCGCTGCTGGCCTGGCCCCAGTTCTGATGGCCGATTTCGAAGAACACGACGCCCTTCAAAGATTCGGACGCGATCACGTCGATCTGGGTACGCAGACGGGTGGAGGCGCGGAAAAAGTCGGCATTCTGGTCGGCGCCAGCGGCGTGGTTGGCCCAAGACACGTTGTTCTGCCAAATGCCCTTGGCCTTGATATCAGCAGCCTGAGAACCAGCAGCCGCGCCAAGCACGAGGCCGGCAGCAAGAAGCAGAGTCACGATGCGCTTCATTTGTATTCCTTCCTTCTTTAATGAAATTCCCTAATCAGAAAACAGGACAATCCTGTGTTCAGGTGTCTTTTCTCATAACTCTAAGCTGAAATCAAGCCTTTTTGTAAAAATTTTTAAACTCTCCGCCCCCGGCTCTCGGCAAACGGGGCTTTCGGGCCAAATCCCTGTACCGCCCCGGCGGGCGGCGAACCTCGAAAACCGGGGCTTGACGGGACGGAGCAAGTACGCAAGAAAACGGATTGCACGGTTGCTCTTCTTTCACACACGCAGACACCATCTAAGGATAGACAGTATGGGTTTCTTTTCGAGCATCAAACGGCTGTGGTCGTCGAACAAGGCTTCCGAGGATCAGGAAACGCCGCAGACTCCGGCGGAAACGCCCGAACGGCAACCGGCCGAGGACGCCGCGGAGCCCGCCCGGGCGAAAGAGCCGGAAGAACCGGTTCAAAAAGCTGAAACGGCTCCCGCACCGGCTTCCGCGCCGGAACCGGACGTCGTCGAACTGACCGAGCAGGCACGCCCCGAGCCAGAAACCCCCGAGGCATCTCCGGAGCCGACAACGGAACCGGGAATGAAAACGGCGGTGGAACCGAAAGCCGAACCGACGGACGACACCTCTCCGGAGCCCGCCCCGGAATCCGCTCCCGTGCAGGCTCCCGAGCCGGAACAGGCCCCCCGCGTGTCCGCTCCCGAGCCGGAGCAAACGCCGACTCCCGTTTCCGTCCCCGCCGCGCCTTCCGGCTGGCGGGACACGCTGCTGTTGACGCTCCGTGAGGCCGAACCCCGGCTGTCCGTCTGGCTGTCCATCGTTCTGGAGGATCTCGGCCCGGACGCCCGCACGGGCGACGAGCTTTGGGATCGCATCCGTTTCCTGCTGACGGCGCTGGGCGCGCCCGAAGACGAGGCGCAAGCCTTTGTCGCGGACTTCGCCGCATGGGCCGAGCGTATGGAATATGAAGAGGTTGCGGATTTCCGTTCCGAACTTCAATATCGTCTGGCGCTTGCTCTCGATCTTGAGGACGAGGAGGACGAACGCAACCGCATCTTCCTCAAGCTCCATCAGGGCTTGGAGCGCACCCGCGAACAGCTCGGCAAGGGGCTCTCCACGCTGTTCGCCAGCCACGGCGACCTGTCCGACGACTTCTGGGACGAGTTGGAGGAACTGTTCATCATGGCGGACATGGGCGTGGAGGCCGCGACGGAACTTTGCAAACGCCTCAAGGCCCGTGCGCGTTCCGCTTCCGCGAGCACGCCTGATGAGCTTCGTCCCCTGCTCGCCGCCGAACTGGAAGAGATTTTCCGCATTCCGCGTCGCGTGGTCGCGGTGAACCCGCCGGAAGTGGTGCTGATCATCGGCGTGAACGGGGTGGGCAAAACCACGACCATCGCCAAGCTCGCCTACCGCGCGCGCATGCAGGGCAAGAAGGTGCTGCTCGCCGCCGCCGACACCTTCCGCGCCGCCGCCGTCGAACAGCTCGGCATCTGGGCGGAACGCACCGGCTCGGGCTTCCACGCCAAGGGGCAAGACGCCGATCCCGCCGCCGTGGCATGGGAAGCGATGGACATCGCCGTCCGCGATCACTACGACGTCGTGTTCGTTGATACCGCGGGGCGTCTGCATACCAAGAGCAACCTCATGGACGAGCTGCACAAAATCCGCGAGATCATCGCCCGCAAGCATCCCGGTGCGCCGCACCGCAGCATCCTGATCATCGACGCGACCACCGGACAGAACGCCCTCCAGCAGACCAAAATCTTCAAAGAGGCCGCCGGGATCGACGAGCTTATCCTCACCAAGCTCGACGGCACGGCCAAGGGCGGCGTCGCCGTCGCCGTATCCATGCAGTACGGCATTCCCATCACCTATGTCGGACTCGGCGAAAAGATGGAGGATCTCCGCCCCTTCAACGGCGACGACTTCGCCAAGGCGTTGCTGGAGCAGTAGGAAGAAAGAGGAAGGGGAAAAATTTATGAGATTGGGGAAGGGGAGGGGAACCCCTTCTTCTGAAGGGCTTCCCCTCCCCTTCCCCAAACCCCATCCCTTCCTCTCCTAAGACTTTCACTTTTTTGGAGTTACGAGTGGCGGAAAATCCGCCTTCATGCTGAAAGATTGTTCACGACAAAAAAGACTAAACGCATCTCCGTCTCGACGAATCCGCGACTCAACGCAAGAAATACGGCGTCTCCGTTTTCGAGGGGGTCCGGGGGGAATCATTCCCCCCGGCCGCCGGAGGCATCTCTTCTCTCCCTACAGGAGTTTCCATGTACGACATCGACGACCTGAAAGAACTTGTGGACAAGGCGGCGGGCGGGCGCAGCCCCGCCGACCTGCTGATCCTGAACGCGAAACTGGTGGACGTGCTCACCGGCGAAATCCGCGAAACCGACGTCAGCGTGGGCGGCGGCAAGATTCTGGGCTTCGCCCGGACCGAAGCGGTCAAAACCATCGACGCGAAGGGCGCGTATCTGCTGCCCGGCCTCATCGACGCCCACATCCATATCGAATCCAGCATGGTCAGCCCCGCGCGCTTCGCCGGGCTCGTCCTCCCGCACGGCACCACCAGCGTCGTGGCCGACCCCCATGAAATCGCCAACGTCCACGGGCTGGAAGGCATCCGCTACATGCTGGAAAACGGACGCCACCTGCCGCTCAACATCTTCATCGCCCTGCCCTCCTGCGTTCCCGCCACGCCCTTCGAGGACGCGGGCGCAACCCTCGGCGCGGAAGAACTGGAAGAACTCATCGACGATCCCAAGGTCACCGGCATCGGTGAAATGATGAACTACCCCGGCGTGGTCGCCGGCGACTACGACGTGCTCACCAAAATCCAGCTCGGCACCTCCCACGGCAAGATCGTGGACGGGCACGCCCCCGGCCTGCTCGGACGCGATCTCGACGCCTACCTCGTCACCGGCATCTCCAACACCCACGAATGCGACTCGCTGGAGGAAATGCGCGAAAACCTCCGCCGGGGCTGTTACGTGCTCCTGCGCGAAGGCTCCGCCGCCAAGAACCTCCGCACGCTCCTGCCCGGCGTCACCCCCGGCAACGCGCGGCGCTGCGCCTTCTGCTGCGACGACCTCCACGTCGAGGACATCGTCAGCGAAGGCCATATGGACAAGCACCTCCGCATCGCCGTGAGCATGGGCATGGACCCGGTACAGGCCGTCACCCTGTGCACCCTCAACGCCGCCGAATGCTTCGGCCTCCGCGGCAAGGGCGCGATCGCCCCCGGACGCGACGCCGACTTCATCCTCGTGGACGACCTCAAGGATTTCCGCGTGCGGCAGGTGTTCACGGCGGGCCGACTCATCGCCGAAGACGGCAAAATTCTCTCCCCGCTGGACGACGCCGCAGCCGGTGCTCCGTCCCACTCCATCCACATCCGCCCGCTCGCCAACGACGCGCTGGCCCTGCCCGTCCGCACCGGCAAGGCGCGGGTCATCGGGCTCCAGCCCCGCTCCCTGGTCACCCTGAATCTCGTCCGCGACGTCGCCGTCGATGACGCCGGACTGTTCCAGTGCGCCCTGAATCCCGGCCTGACCAAAATCGCGGTCATCGAACGCCACAAGGCCACCGGCAAGATCGGCCTCGGCCTGCTGGAAGGCTACGGACTGCGCGGCGGGGCCGTGGCGACGACCATTTCCCACGATTCCCACAACATCGTCGCGGCGGGCGACAACGACGCCGACATGCTGCTCGCCGTGCGCGAACTGGAAAAGCTCGGCGGCGGCATCGTCTCCGTGCACGAAGGTGCCATCCGCAGGCTGCCCCTGCCCATCGCGGGCCTGATGACCTCCGAGGCTCCCGAGACGGTCGGCGCCACCCTCCGCGCCATGATCGACGCCGCACACGCGGAACTCGGCATTCCCGAGGGCGTCGAACCCTTCATGAGCCTCAGCTTCATGGCCCTGCCGGTCATTCCCGAACTCAAGCTGACCGCGCGCGGCCTGTTCAACGTCAACCTCTTTTCCTTCGTCGGCGTCGAAGCCGACTGACGGAGTCCGCCATGCCCAGACTGCTCCCCGGAACCTCTCCGGAAACCGATCTCTACGCGCTCACCGACGACGAGCTGTCCCTCGGACGCCCGGTCGCCGACGTCGCCAAGGCACTGCTCGACAGCGGGATCAAAATCCTCCAGTACCGCGAAAAGAATAAAAAAGGTGGGCAAATGCTCAAGGAATGCCTTGAACTGCGCCGCCTGACCCTTGAGGCCGGAGCCTGTTTCATCGTCAACGACCACATCGACATCGCCATGCTCTGCGAGGCGGACGGCGTGCACGTGGGGCAGGAGGATCTGCCCGTGGAGGCGGTGCGCCGTCTCGTGGGGCCGGACATGATCATCGGCCTGTCCACGCACAACCCGGAGCAGGCCCGCGCCGCCGTCGCCGCCGGTGCGGACTACCTCGGCGTCGGGCCCATCTATCCGACCCAGACCAAGAAGGACGTCTGCGCCCCCGTGACCCTCGACTATCTCGACTGGGTAGCCGCCAACATCGACCTGCCTTTCGTCGCCATCGGCGGCATCAAGCGGCACAACATCGCGGACGTCGCGGCGCACGGCGCGCGGTGCTGCGCGCTCGTCTCCGAACTCGTCGGCGCGCCGGACATTCAAGCCCGCGTGGCCGAAGTCCGGCGGGCGATGGGGAAATAATCCCCTGCGGCGGGAGGGGCGGTTTCTCCCCTCTCGCCGCCATGTTGCGGACCGTTCCCCTCCCCGCCCCGCGCATCCGTTCCGGGAAACGCTTGACCTGCGCGTCATACGGTCATATGTGTTCGACATGAACGGAATCTTCCATGCTCCCAAGCGGTTCGCCCTGTTTTTCCTCGCCGCGTCCGCGCTGGCGTGCGGCCCCGTCTGGGTCGCTTCCGCCTCCGCCGACAAAGGCGAAAAAAAGGAAGAAGTGGTCTGGGGCGAAATGCCCGCCGGAGCCAAGACGACCTATATCGGCATCCACGGCGGCACGGTTCCCGTCAGCCTGCTGACCGCCGGGGACGGTTCTCCGATGATCGCGCTCGTGGGCCTGACCGGGAGCGACTTTCTGAACTTTCTCCGTTCCAAGGGCAAGTTGCAGGAAGAGCCCCTTTTCGCGGACAGCGCGGGCACCTATGCGCCCGAAACGCATCCCTCCCCCTCCGACCTCACCGGCAATGCCGCCCCGTCGGCTTTCTCCCCTCCGGAAAACACGCAGCCCGTCGCGTTGCCCGCCTTCGGCAACGCCACCGCGCCCGCAACCAACGGCACCTTGCCCGCGGACGACCAGCCGACGGAACTGCCCGCATCCAACGCCTCCATCCCCTCGGAGAGCAACGCCACCCTGCTGCTGGCGGGTTCGTCCTCCGGCGACATTCCCGTCATCTACGCCACCGGGCGCAACTTCGAGCGCATGAGTCTCGTTCCCTCGAACTGGGCCCCCTTCGGGCTGACCGAAAAGGCCCTCTCCCTCGAAGGCGAGGTCAAAATCCTCACCCCGCCCAAGAAGATGCCCAAGCGGCATTCGACGAAAAAGAAACGGAGATAGCATTTGGAGAGGGGGAGGGGGAAACTTTCTGGAGAAAGTTTCCCCCTC